>NZ_LZKE01000223.1:0-38367 GCF_001672675.1 Mycobacterium sp. E2327 | reverse complement strand
CCCGACGGGCGCCAGTGCCTCGATGGGTGCGACCTTATACACCTGCCGCGCAGCCATCGCCGATGCCACGACGCAGGTGAGGGCGGTCGCCGCGAGGGCGGCCGGTATCGCGTAGCCGGGCAGCCAGTACTCGATGCGGGCCTCCAGCCCCTGCGTCATGGCCGGCGGCAAGCGGCCAATCGCGATGCGGCCCAGGAGAATCCCGAGGGCCGAGCCGAGCGCCCCGCCGATGACACCGAGGATCGCGGCCTCCGCGAGCATGTCGCGGAGGATGGTGGCGCGGCGGCCGCCGATCGCGCGCAGCATCGAAATGACCGGCCGCCGTTGGCTGATCGCCATGGTCATCGTCGTGTAGATCAGGAAGGCGCCGACCATCAGGGCGACCATCGCCCCCATCAGGGCCATGTAGTTCATCAGCTTGACACCGTCGCCCGCCCGGGTGGCCCGCATGCTGGGGTCGGCGACGATGGCGCGGCCGTTCACGGCGGTGGTGATCGCGGCGCGGACCCTTGCGAGATCGGCGCCGGGTTTGGTGGTGATCAGGATGGAGTCAAGCTGGCCGTCGCGACCGGTGATGTTCTGCGCCAAGGCAAGTGGGGCAAGGACGTAATGCCCGCCGTTGAGCGCGGCGACCTGCTTGCCCGCGAGGACCTCGCCGACGGTCACCGACCGCGACCCCAATTGGAACGTATCGCCTTTGGCGTGGCCGACACCGGGCCCGACGCGAACCGCGTCCGCCGGACCTGTTGGGCCGGACGGATTCTCGGGCGCTCCCGGCGACCCGTTTTTCAGCGCGTCCTTGAGCGCGCCGCCCAGGGCGGCCAGGCGCTCGTCGGCGCCGAACAACAGGACCGGACCCGACGACGTGGACGCCGTCGTCCGGATCATCGGTGCCGCGGTCGCGACCCCGGGAACCGCGGCGACGTCGGCGGCGATCGTCTCGGGAAAGCCCGCGTCGGTGATGCCCGACACCTCCAACGAGGCGATGCCCGCGATGCCGTCGGCGAGCCGATTGACCGATCCGCTGATCGAGCCGAAGATGCCGAACACCGCGACCAGATACATTGCCGATACCGCCATTACGGCGACGGTTGCGCCGGTGCGCCGGCGATGCACCGCAAGTTCGCGCAGGCTGAACAGGCGCAGCCGGCTCGCCGCGGCGGCGATCCCCGACGCCGCCGTCACACCATGACCCCCGAGCGCTGGTCGGCGCCGACACGGCCGTCCTGCAGCGTGATGACTCGATCGGTCGCCGCGGCGGCGTCCGCATTGTGGGTCACCATCACCACCAGCCGGCCGCGGCCGGTCTCGTGGGCAACCTCGCCGAGCAGCGCCAGGATCGACCCGCCGGTTGCGGAATCGAGGTTCCCGGTCGGTTCGTCGGCGAGGATCAGCGGGGGGTCCATCATCAGGGCGCGCGCGACGGCGACCCGCTGCATCTGGCCGCCGGACAGCTCGGCCGGCCGGTGCTCGGTCCGGTTGCCGAGCCCGACGCGCTCCAGCAGCCGAATCGCGTCCGGTTTGGCCTTGCCCAGCCGCACGCCGTCGAGCAGCTTCGGCACCGCGACGTTCTCCCACGCCGACAGCGTCGGCAACAGGTTGAAGAACTGAAATATGAAGCCGACGCGATGGTGGCGAAACTCCGACTGCTGCTCGTCGCTGAGCCGGCCGATCTCGTCGCCGTCGAATTCGATCGACCCCGAATCGGGGGAGTCCAGGGCGCCCAACAGATGCAGCAGGGTGCTCTTGCCGGCACCCGACGGCCCGACCACCGAAACGAAGTGCCCGCCCTCGAGGCGCAGGCTGATCTCGTCGAGGGCCCGCACGGACTGGCCGCCGACCCGGTATTCGCGCACCACGTCGCGCAGCTCGATGGTCAGCACCCGTGGAAACATGATCCTCCCCGCGCTCACGCCGCACCCCAATAGCGCTGGTACTTCAGATAACGAGGCCCAGCCGCGATCGGTTCATGCGGGCGATCCAGAACGTGCCCGGCGAGTTTGGGATGTGAAACGCCGACCCGCGTCCTACGCTGTGCTCCGGACCGCAGGAAGGTGTTTGCCAATGCAACCGAACCCGCTCGACCCAGTCGCCAGCGAACGGCTGTCGCACGCAGGCAAGGTGTTCACGACCGATCTGTCGATCAACGAATTCGCCCTGCTGCACGGGGCGGGGTTCGAACCGATCGAACTCGTGATGGGCGTTTCGGTCTATCACGTGGGCTATCAGTTCACCGGCATCAGGCAGCAATCCGAGCTGCCGGTGCTCACCGAGGCGACGTACCGCGCGCGCTGGAATGCGATGTCGCGGATGCAGGCCGAGGCCGATTCGCTGGGGGCGGACGGCGTAGTGGGTGTGCGCCTGGACTGGCGTCATCAGGGGGAGGGCGAGCACCTCGAGTTCATCGCGGTCGGCACCGCCGTGCGCTACACCGCGAAGCCCGGGGCATTTCGGCGCCCCAACGGGCAGGCGTTCACCAGCCACCTTTCCGGCCAGGACCTGACCACGCTGCTGCGGTCCGGATTCGCCCCGGTCGCCTTCGTGATGGGCAACTGCGTGTTCCACGTTGCGGTGCAAGGGTTTATGCAGATGTTGAAGCAGGCGGGGCGCAACGCCGAGATGCCGCAGTGGACGCAGGGCAGCTACCAGTCTCGGGAGCTGGCGATGTCACGGATGCAGAGCGAGGCGGAGCGAGACGGCGCGAACGGCATCGTGGGGGTGCATTTCGCCATCTCGAATTACGCGTGGGGACATCACACGGTGGAGTTTTACGTGGCGGGGACGGCGGTGCGTCGCAGCGGCGAGCCGCAGACCCTGACGCCGTCGTTCGTGCTGCCGCTGAGCGATTGATGACGGGCCTCGATCACGAGCGGGTGAGTCGTGCCGTCGGGTCGGCCTTGTCCGGCCCCGGCGGCGTCGGGCTCGTGATCAAGGTGTTCGGCGGCGTGCCCGGGGTGATCGTCACACCGGCGCGTCGTGGCCTGTTTCGCTCGCAGCCGGAACGGGTTCAGATCGGTGACTGGCGCTACGAAGTAACCCCTGACGGCCGGCTCCTCGCCGCCCACGTGGTCAACGGCGTGGCCATCGCCGAGGAGGTCCTCGCCGCCGCGGCCGTCGGTCCGCACATCGCACGGTCGCTCGGGCAACTGGTGAGCAGTTACGGGCCGACGATCATGCCCAATATCGACGCGGCGCTCGAAGCTCTCGACACCAGCTTCTGACATTCGACGGGCCGATGACTTTGGGGCCGGGCGGAGGTCTACCCCGTCGTCATCCCTGCGGTGCATTGGAGGCTTGCATGTTCGAAGGTGCCACCCGCGACGCTCTGTGGTCGGCGGCGCATGCGGAGCGCGCGGCGCTCGCGGACGATCTCGCCGAGCTCGACGACGCACAATGGGCGCTGCCGTCGCTGTGCGGACGGTGGGTCATCGAGGAGGTGGTCGCCCACCTCACCGCCGCCGCGAGCACCGGCCCGCTGCGCTGGTTCGCCAGCGCCGTCGGCGCTCGATTCGACTTCGACCTGCACAACGAGCGCCGTTTGGCCGAGCACCGCGGCGCAACTCCCGCCGAGACGCTCGAGCGATTCCGGCGGGTCATCACGAGCACCACCGCGCCGCTGGGACCGACCGCCGCATTTCTGGGTGAGGTCGTGGTGCACGCCCAAGACATCCGGCGGCCCCTCGGGCTCCTTCGCACGCCAGCGGTGGACGTCGTCGTCCCGGTGGCGGAGTTCTATGCGCGCCGGGACTTTGCGGTGCGTAGCCGCAGCGCCATCGATGGTCTCCGGCTGGAGGCGACCGACAGTTCCTTTGCGACCGGCGCCGGCCCGCTCGTCAGCGGGACGACGCTCGCGCTGACGATGGCGATGGCGGGGCGTCCGGCCTATTGCGATGATCTGGCCGGCCCGGGCGTCCGCGCGCTGCGCGCCCGATGCGCTTCGGGCTGACGCACTTTCACTCGCCGGTGGCGGGTTGTTTCTGGTCGATCGCCACCACCCACCGGCTGAACCGCCAGGCGCCGTCCCGCTTGACCGCGGTGAACTCGTAGCGGCCGGTCAGGTCGGGGCTGGGCGAACCGCCGTCTTTGACGGCAAAAACCTGGACGTAGCAGTGGCCGGTGGCCTCGGTGGCGCTCTGGGAGGCGAACCAGAACGAATTCAGCGCGTGGCGCCGTTGGTTGTTTTCCTCTTTGAAACGCTGTTTCCTGACCGCGAGCAGGGCCATGACGGTGTCGATGTCCGCCGACAGCGGGCTACCGTCGTGTAGCAGCACGAGCTGCGGTGACTCGGTGAACAGGGCGCGAAAGTCGTCGAGCCGGTTTTCGTCATATGTGTAGGCATAGGCCCCGAACAAGTTGATGATCGCCAGTCGATCGGCGGCGTCGAAGTCCGTGCGCCCGACGTCGGTCACCACTCCGCCTCCTCAAATTCGAAATGCTGCCGCGTCGATGGTCGCACGCACTGCGTCGTCGCCTATTGAGAAAAGGGACAAGGCTGTTGAATGCTGGGTGGGCGCCGCAGGCCGGCCCGCGAGGAGGCTGTCATGACCTACGACCTGATCATCCGGGGCGGAACCGTGGTGGACGGCACCGGCGCGCCGGCGCGGACCGCCGACGTCGCGGTCACCGACGGAATGGTCGCCGAGGTGGGCCGCGTCGAGGGCACCGCCAAACGAACCGTCGAGGCCGACGGGCTAACGGTGACACCGGGATTCGTCGACGTGCACACCCATTACGACGGGCAGGCCACCTGGGATCCGCATCTCACCCCGTCGTGCTGGCACGGCGTCACGACGGCAATCATGGGCAATTGCGGCATCGGCTTCGCGCCGGTGCGTCCCGATCGCCACGGCTGGCTCGTCGACCTCATGGAGGGCGTCGAGGACATTCCGGGCTCCGCGCTGTCCGAGGGCATCGCGTGGGAATGGGAGTCCTTCGGCGAGTATCTCGACGCCCTCGAACGGATGCCGCGCGCGGTGGACGTCGCCGCGCAGATCCCGCACGCCGCCGTTCGCGGCTTCGTCATGGGTGACCGCGCGCACGAGACCGCGACGGGCGCGGATCTCGACGCGATGTGCGGAATCGTCGCCGCCGGCCTGCGCGCCGGGGCGGTGGGCATGTCGTTCGGGCGCACGGCGGGACATCGCAGCGCGTCGGGCGAGCCCGTGCCGGGAACCTACTCCGAGGAGGACGAACTCGCCGCACTGATGGCCGTCATGGCAGAGGTGGGTTCCGGTGTGCTGCAAGTGGTTCCGGCTGGCGTGGGCGGCGCGATGGGCGGCGACCAGCGCCACTCGATCGACGCCGAGATCGACTGGATCACGCGGCTCGGCCGGCGGTACCGGATTCCGCTCACCTTCCTGGCGATGGTCAACGAGCAGGACCCGCACGACTGGCGACACTGGTTCGCCGCGGTGCACGAAGCCAACTCCGCCGGTGCGACGATCCGGCCGCAGGTCGCCAGCCGCGCCTTCGGAATGTTGATGGGACACCAATCGCGGATGAATCCATTCCGGCACCGCGCGACGTATCGGCCGTTGCTGGAATTGCCGTTGGCGCAGCGGGTTCAACGACTGCGCGATCCGGACGTCCGGGCGCGAATCCTGGCCGACGCGCCCGAGCCGACGCCGCAGCCGTCGGCGGACCAACTCAACAGGCACCTGTTCAAGCGCCTGTATCCGCTCGGCGAAGCGCTCGACTACGAGCCCGCGCCGGAAGACAGCATCGCCGCGATCGCCGAGCGGGAGCGCCGCGACCCCTGGGAAGTCACCTACGACGTGCTGCTCGGCGCCGAGGGGCGCGAATTCCTGCTGCTGCCCCTGCTCAACTACGCCGGCAACAACTACGACCACCTGTACAACATGATGGCCGACCCGGTGAGCCTGCAGGGGCTGGGCGACGGCGGGGCGCACTGCGGGATCATCTGCGACGCCAGCATGACCACCTACCTGCTGTCGCATTGGGTCGGCAAGCGAACCCGGGGCCCGGGCCTGTCGCTGGAGGCGGCGGTGCACCGCCTCACCGGCGATCCCGCGGGCTTTTACGGGCTGGGCGATCGCGGCGTGCTCGCCCCCGGGCGGCGCGCGGACATCAACCTCATTGACCTGGATCGGTTGCGGCTGCACTACCCGGAGCGCGTCGAGGACCTGCCCGGCGGCGCGGGCCGGTTGATCCAGCGCTCGGACGGTTACGTCGAGACGATGGTGCTGGGCCAGACCGTCGTCGCCGACGGCGAACTGACCGACGCAAGGCCCGGCGGTCTGGTCCGGGGCCGCCGCCCGGCGGCTGCCTAGAGCCGGCCCGCGGCGAAGTCCGCCGCCTGATCAACCATCCCGGCCTCGACGTATTGCCGGTGCGCGGCCGGGAACCCCGATCCCGAACAGACGGGATCGTTGGGCACGCACAACTCGATCGTCTTCGGCGCGTACAGCGGACCGATCGTGACCGGGGGCTCGTTGATGATGCTCATGAACTGCGTCGACGGCTTGCCGAAGAGCGCGACGGCGGCGACGTGGTTGGCGACGTCGGGCGGCATCGGCTCGGGCGGCTGCGCGAGGTTCGCCCCATCGGGGACCCGGTTCGCGGTGACGAAGCCCATGACGGCCGCGCCCTGCGAATATCCGCCCAATACCATCTTGGTTTTGGGGCAGTTGGCCGCCATCGACTCCACGTGATGGCCGGCGTCGGTGATGCCGTCGATCGCGGTGGGGAAGTCGGTCGTGGCCGGGTAGTTGACCGGGTACACGCCGAGCGATCGGGTGCCGACGCGCGAGCGCAGCGTGTCCACGAAGTCTTGTCCGACCCGGCCCACGCCGGGGGGCTCGGTGGTGCCGCGAGCGAACACCACCTCGACATCGGGGCACGGCTCGGCAGACGCGGAGGGAACGGACGCGAGCGGCAGCGCCCAAATCGGCGCCACCGCAGCACAAATGAGGCGGGCGAGGGGAGGAAACTGCACGTAGAAAATTTTGGCACAACGTGATGGCGCCTGCTCGGCGAGCGCCGGCGGGTGGCGCGGCATCCGGGTGGGGCCTCAGGACTCGGCGGTCCGGACATGTCGCAGGTCAGCGCGCTATCAGGCGCACGACAACGGCCGATGTACGCATCCCGTTGGCGAGTCGAACGGCGGATGAGATGTGATCAAGTCGATCCGTCGCCGCGGTCCCGAATGCCCTGCCTGCGCACCAGCGATCGGGCAGCGCGTAGCGCGCCGCGGAACGCGTAGGCGGCGGTCACCACCGACAGCAGGATCAGCAAGACGAACATCGGCAACCAGTTGCCCCTGCTGTGATCGACCTCCCACCAGATGATGGTGAACAGCACCACGCAGAGCAAGAGCACCACGTCCCGCCAATTACCGCGGTAGGTCAGCGCAGCCTTGCGCAGCGCGCGATTCCTGTCCGCGACCTCGACCAGGTCATCGATGCGCTCGTCGATGCTGCGCCGCAGCTCGGCGCGTCGCTCGACCGCCTCCGGGGGGAGACGCTCCAGCAAGTCCATGTCCTGTTTGATGAGCTCTCGGTAATCCGGGCCTCTGAATTGACCGGCCGCAACGGCGAGCATCAGGCCACCGAAAACGGGCGCACTGTTCAGTGCGAGTTGTCCCAGCCCTACCACGTCCCCTCCTTCGTCGGTCGTCAACGTCGGTTCGTTGAGGATGACCGAACTCGCGGCGAGGGATCAACCACTTCGGCGGTATCAGGACGCCCTGGACGGGCGCCCCCGCGCCCGCGTCGGCTCCGCGCCGCTAAGCGCGTCCATGGTGCGCACCAGCTGCGGATAGGCGATCGCGGGTCCGATCCAACGGGTGAGATAGCGCCGCAAGTCGGCGCCGCTGCGCGGCGGGCGGCCTGGGTCGGTGAGGAAAGAATGCAGCACCCGCAGGCTGAATTCGTTCAGTTCGTCGAGTCCCGCCTCGTCGAAACCGTAGTGCTCCCAGTCGATGTCGAAGCGATGCAGCATCGAACGCCCGAACGCCAACGCGGTATCGGAGATGATGGAGACGCCCTGTCCGCCGCGATGGCGCAACACGAATGCGAGCTGATTGTCCGACGCCAGCCGCTCGATGGCGAATGCCATGCCCTCCGTCACCGCCACCACCGGGTCGGTCACGCCCTCGAGCTGGGTCGCCAGGCGGTCGAGGAACCCGTCGGCCGAGCGCATCGCGGACGCCACCAGCAGCGCCTGGGTGCCGGGGAAGTACCGGTAGACGGTCTGCCGCGTCACACCCAGGGCCCGCGCCACGTCGGCGATTCCCATTGCCTGGCCGCGCTCGTCGATGATCCGGTCGGCGGCGTCCAGGATGCGCTCGATCGCCTCCTCGTCGGAGGCGGGCGTGTTCCCTGCCCAGCCGTGACTGCGCACGCTCAGCCGATCCTCACAGCTGGATAATAACGATTCGGTTGGGCCACTGGGCTTTAGGCGGCGCACGCCTTGAGAATGAGGCCGACGGCCTCGTCGAGCTGTTCCGCGATCTCTTCGTAGCTGACGAACCGGGCCGTCAGGAGGGCCCCGGAGAACGTCATCTGAAGCGCGGACCGCACCGCGCGCGGCCACCCGGGACCCAGCGCCGCCGCGATCCGCCTGGACACCTCTTCGCCGATCTGCTCGCGCAGCGGCTTGACCGCGGGATCGTCGGCCATCAGCGCGGCGCCGCAGGCGGTCGCCAGCTCGGGCTCGTCGGCGACCATCAGCGCCATGTCGCGCAACGTCGCGCTGACCCGCGCCTGGGTGGTGTCATTGACGTCGGTGTGCAGCGGCAAGTCCCGCAGGAAGCGCAGGTACACCGCCGCCACCAGCGCGCTCTTCGACGGAAAGTAGGTATACGCGCTGGCCGGGGACACGCCGGCGCGCGTCGCGACCGCGCGCATCGTCAGGGCCGCGTACGACGATTCGCGCAGTTCCTCCAGCCCGGCCTCGAGGACCTTGCGGATCGTCTGCGCCGGCCGGCGGTCGGAGCGGCGGGCCGTCCCGGCGTCCGTCGGCGAAGCCGCCTGTCTAGACACCGGTCCAGTGTAGAAACCGGCGGGCGATCTAAGGTGGCGCCCATGGCCGAGGACGACCGGCGTCGCTGGGACGAGCGGTACGCCGGCGCTAGGCCCCCGCAGCCAAGCGAGGTCGGGCCGCCCCGCTTCGTCGCGCGCCACGCCGAGCTGTTTCCGACGTCGGGACGCGCCCTCGACCTCGCCTGCGGGCAGGGCCGTGGCGCCGTGTGGCTGGGCCGCCGCGGCCTCGACGTCTGGGCGTGCGACGTGTCCCCGGTCGCCATCGAGCAGGCGCGCGAGTTGGCGCGGCTCGCCGGCGTCGCGGACCGCTGCCACTTCGACGTCTTCGATCTGGACGACGGGCTGCCCGCCGGTCCGCCCGTCGACGTCGTCCTGTGCCATAACTTCCGGGACCGCCGCCTCGATCAGGCGATCATCGAGCGCCTGGCGCCGGGCGGGCTGCTGGCAATCGCCGCGCTGAGCGAGGTCGGGGCCGCGCCGGGACCGTTCCGCGCCACCCCGGGCGAGCTGCTCGCCGCCTTCGCCGGGCTCGAGCTCGTCGACGCCGGCGAGGGCGACGGTCACGCGTGGTTGCTGGCCCGCGGCTGAGCGGCCGCCTTCGAGACTGCGCACAAATCGCCATTTCCTCGAAATCGCGCTCTGTGCGCAGCCTCGACGCGCCGGGATGCGGGCCCGAAACCGGTAATGTCACCACGATGGAGCGGCGCGTGCTCGAAGCGATCATCTATGAACGCGAACCGCCGATTGCGCGGATCATCTTGAACCGGGTCGACAAAGCCAATACCAAGGACGCGGTGTTGGTGACCGAGGTCGACGACTGCCTGCACGAGGCCGACCGCGACAAAGAGATCAAAGTCGTCATCATCAAGGCCAACGGAAAGGGCTTCTGCGGCGGGCACGTGGCGCGCTGGGGCCCGGACGAGAACCCCTACCCGGACTTCGGAAACACCTTCGAGGACCTCTACAAGGGGACGGCCGACCTGTTTCTGTGGCCCACGCTTTATCTGTGGGAGTTTCCCAAGCCGACGATCTCGGCGATCCACGGCTATTGCATGGGCGGCGGCATTTATCTCGGCCTGCTGACCGATTTCTGTGTCGCGTCCGAGGACGCGTATTTCCAAATGCCGCTTGCCCAAAGCCTTGGCGAGCCGGGCGGGCACACCATGATCGAGCCGTGGTTGCTGATGAACTGGCACCGCACCATGGACTGGCTGTTGCTGGCGCCCACCCTCTCGGCGCAGGAAGCCCTCGACTGGGGTCTGCTGAGCAAGGTGGTGCCGCGCGAAGAGCTGGAAAACACCGTCGAGGAGATGGCACGCAAGATCTCCCAGATCCCGTTGACCACGCTGATGGCGGTCAAGAACAACGTGAAGCGGGCCTGGGAATTGATGGGAATGCGGGTCCACCTCCAGGTCAGCCACATCTTGACCAACATGGTGGGCGCCGCCTCCGACGTGCAGGCGCGCCGGGCCGAACTCATGCAATCCGGCATGAAGCCCCGCGATTTCGTCGGCCGCGACGAGAGTTCTCAGGACGAGCAGACGTAAAACCCCCCAAACTGCGCGGGTTTTGGGTGCGTTTGCGTCTGCTCGCCAGACCTAGCGGGTCCTTTCCCCCGCGATCCGGCGCCCGGCGGCGTGCCGCGCGGCCACGTACCCGAACACCATCGAGCTCGCGATGCTGGCGCCCGCGCCCGGATACGTGCGGCCCATCACCGTCGCGGTGGTGTTGCCCGTGGCATAAAGGCCGTCGATCACCAGGTCCTGCTCGTCGAGGACCTGCGCGTGCTCGTTGGTGACGACGCCCCCGCACGTCCCGACGTCCGCCGGGAAGACCCGGGTGGCGTAGTAGGGCGCGCGGTCGAGCGGGCCGACGGCCGCGTTGGGCCGGTAGCCGGGATCGCCGAGGCAGTCGTTGTAGGCCGACTGCCCGCGCCCGAAGTCGGGGTCCAGGCCCTTGGCGGCGAACCGGTTGAACCGCTGGATCGTTTGCGCCAATTCGTCGGCGGGAAGGTCGATCTGGCGGGCCAGGTCGGCGATGGTGTCGCCGCGTTTGACCGCACCGCTCTCGATGAGCTCGGGCGGCAGGTTCTGGTTGCGCTTCAGCGGGTTGGTGCTGGTGACGTACCTGCGCACGTACCCGTCGTCGAAGATCATCCAGCAGGGCACCGCCTTGTTGGCGTACATCGCCTTGCCGACCTCGACGTAGGAGTTCGACTCGTTGCAGAATCGCCGGCCGGTCGCGTCGACGTAGATGGCGCCGGGACGCTGCCGGCCGGAGCCGAGCGAGGCGGCGGCGGCGCCGCCGTCCTTGATGAAAACCGAAGGCAGCCACCAGGCTTCGTCGAGCAGGTCGGTCTTCGCTCCCAGCCGCATGGCGGCCTGCAGCACCTCGCCGGTGTCGCCGGCATTGGCGATCGACCACTGCGCCTCGTTGGGTTGATCGCCGCTGTACTGGCGGCGCATCTCCTTGTTGTGACCGAATCCGCCGGCCGCCAGCAGGACTCCCTTGCGCGCCTCGACGTTCAGCGGCACGCCGCCGCGCGTCACGCGGGCCCCGACGACGCGGCCGTCCTCGACGATGAGGTCTTCCATCGCGGCGTTGGTCCACAGCGGGGGCTGCCCGTCACCGAATTCGATGAGCGCCTTGAGCATCTGGGCGATCAGCGAGGCGCCGTTGGTGAGGATTTGCCGGCGGCGGGCGCGCGCGGCCGCGGTGCGCAGGAACACCCGGGTGGCCACGGCGAACGCGCGCGGCGACCGGTTGTAGTACTGGACCGAGCGCAACTCGTTGGTGAGGACCACGAAACCGTAGTTCTTGGCCAGCGGCGGCTGCACCTTGTCGCTCCAACTGCCAAGCTCCGCGGCGTCGAAGGGGATGCCCTCGATGGCGCGGCCGGACTCGTTGCCGCCCTTGTGATTCGGGTAGTAGTCGCTCCATCCGGCGCAGCGGATCAGCCGAATGCCTTTGCGGGTAAGGAAATTGATCATCTCGTAGCCCGCGGTGAGGAACATCTCGCGGCGCGCGGGCGAGGAGGGGGCGCCGATGTCGCCGACCACGTCGGCCAGGTAGGCCAGGCCGTCCTCGTGCGAGTCCGCGATGCCCTCGGCCCGCATCAGGGGGTTGTTGGGCAGCCAGACGATGCCGCCGGAGAGACCGGTTGAACCGCCGACCAGCGCCTGCTTCTCGAGGATCAGCGGTTCGAGCCCGCAATCGATCGCGGCCAGCCCGGCCACCATGCCGCCGCCGCCGCTACCCGCGATGAGCAGGTCGACGGAGCGGTCCCAGCGGGTGGTCATCGCCCCTCCGAGCTGAGCCCCAGGTCGGCGATCGGCACGTCGATGGTGGTGTTGGTCTTCTGGATCGCGGGCACCAGCGCGTCGTAGGGCAGGCCGGCCAGGAAGCCGTCGATGACGCGTTCGAAGTTCGAGATCAGCCCCTCGATCCGGTCCGACAGCCGCATGTAGTCAAACCCCTTGGAGTGCAGGCCCTTCTGCTGACGAGGCAGGTTGGAGAAGTCCTGGGCGGGAATGGGCGGCCAGCGCGGGTCGTCGGGCGCCATCGGTTCCGGTGGCGTGGGCTTGGCGGTGGCCTGGTCCGGCGGGATGCGGGTCAGCGACCAGATCTCGAACAGCGTCTCCTCCGGGCCGAGCGGACGGATCCGGTACGACGAGGCGCTGCTGTACTGGGGCAGCAGAAAGTAGTGCGGGAAACAGAAGTTGATCGCTTCGGTGATGCCGCGCCGCTCCAGCTCGTTGAGGTCGGGCATGTCGCAGCCCCGGGCCCGATGCCACTTGACGATGGCGTCGTTGAGCGCCGCGCGCCAGGCGGCCATGGCCGCGGCCGGGTCGGCCGGCAACTCCATGGTCTGCAGGCCCTCGGCGATGCGGACGTCGTTCTCGTGGGTCATTCCGGCCATGCCCTCGCCGAGGGTGCGCATGAAGTACAGGTTCGTCTGGGCCAGCCCCGGCGGTTTCGACGTGCTGGGCATCGAGGACGGCAGCAGCTGCGGGTGGGTCTGCGGGACGTGGTAGCCCTCCATGAAGGCGGCCGTCGCCAGCTTCCAGTTCACCGGCAGCCGGCACGCCTGCCACCACTCGACGCGCAACGACTCCACTTTCCACGCGTCGTAGATCGACGCGAACGGTTCGAAGCAGTCCCGCATTGGCGGCGCGTCGTCGTCGAGGTTGATCCACGCGCAGCCGCCCCAGAGCTCGCATCGGACCGGGACGAGTTGCAGGTCGTCGGGGCTCAGGTTTTCCTCGGCGAACTCCTCGGGCCGCAGCACGAAGGTGTTGCGGCCGTCGATCGCCCAGCACCAGCCGTGAAACGGGCAGACGAAGGTGCGGCGGTTTCCGTTGCCCTCCACCAGCTTCACGCCGCGATGGCGGCACGCGTTGTGGTAGGCCCGCACGTTGTCGGCGTCCAGCCGGACGACGATGACGGAGTCGTCCAGGATCTCGTACTCGACGTAGTCGCCGGGCTTCGGGATCTCCTCGAGGCGGCAGGCCATCTGCCAGACGCGGGGCCAGAGCAACTCGGCCTCAAGGGCATAGAACTCCGGGTCGTAGTACCGCTGTTTGGGGATCCGGTCGGGCCGCTGAACCGCCCACGGCACCGGCAGCGGCGCCCAGTTCACGTCGGGGTGGGTGCGTTCGGTAGTCACCATGTCCGTTCCCTCGTTCATACGATCCGTGACGCCCGCCCTTGCCAGTAGCGTTCGCGAATGCGCCTCTTGTACAGCTTTCCGTTGGGGTCGCGGGGCAGCTCGGCCTCGAATTCGACTGTGCGCGGGCACTTGTAGCCCGCCAGGTGCGCCCGGCAGTACGCGATGAGCTCCGCCTCGAGATCGGGCCCGGGCGTGACGCCATCGGCCGGCTGCACGACGGCCTTGACCTCCTCGCCGAATTCCTCGTTGGGCACGCCGAACACCGCGGCGTCGACGAGCTTGGGATGCATGACCAGCAGGTTCTCCGCCTCCTGGGGGTAGATGTTCACCCCGCCCGAGACAATCATGAACGTTGACCGGTCGGTGAGGTAGAGGTATCCGTCGTCGTCGACATAGCCCATGTCGCCGAGCGACCGCCAGCCCCGCTCGTTGGAGACCGACGCGGTCTTGGCCGGGTCCTTGAAGTACTCGAAATCGGGCCCGCCCTCGAAGAACAACTCGCCGGACTCGCCCACCGGAAGCTCGACCCCGCCCTCGCCGACCACGTGAACGGGGCTGAACGGCTTGCCGACCGAGCCCGGATGGGCGAGCCACTCCTCCGGGCCGATCGTCGTGCCCGCGAATCCCTCTGTGCCCCCGTAATATTCGTGGATGATGGGGCCGAACCACTCCATCATCCGGTGCTTGACGTCCACTGGGCACGGGGCCGCGGCGTGGATCACGCATTCGAGGCTCGAGACGTCATACTTGCGCCGCACCGCCTCGGGCAGCTTGAGCATGCGCACGAACATCGTCGGCACGAACTGGGCGTGGGTGACGCGGTGGGTCTCGATCAGCCGCAGCACCGCCTCGGCGTCGAACTTGCGCATCAGGATCGACGCAGCGCCGACGCGGTGCACCGCCATGGTGTAGTTCACCCCCGCCGCGTGATACAGCGGTGCGGGGGAGAGGTACACGCTGGACCGGTCCATGCCGTACTTGTGGATCAGCGCCAGCTCCAGCACCGACTGGGCCCACGACCCGTTGCCGTCGGCGGGCAGCGACCGCCGAACCGCCTTGGGCCGTCCCGTGGTGCCCGACGAATAGAGCATTTCCGACCCGTCCGACAGCGACGGGGCATCGCCCGCTACTGCCAGCGCTTCGTCGTACGACTGCCAGCCCGGCAGGGCGCCCCCGACGGCCACGTGGATGCCGACGCGCGGATTGGCCGCGCGGACGTGCGCCGCGAGGTCACCCATCGACGCGTCGACGAACACCGCCTTCGCGTCGGAGTCGTCGATGACGTAGGCGACCTCGTCGGGGGTGAAGTGGGTGTTGACGGCGGTGTAGTACAGCCCGGAAAGCTGACAGCCCCAGGTGATCTCGAAGAATTCCGGCCGGTTCGTCAGCACCAGCGCCACGCCGTCGCCGCGCCGCAGCCCGGCCTGGTGAAGGGTGGCCGCGACGCGTTGGCTCTTTTGGTACAGGTCGCCGTACGTGATCGTGCCGCCGTCCGCGACGAGGAGGGCCGGCGACTCGGCGGCGGTGCTCGCGTGGTCGGCGATGTTCACCGGCGGACCTCGCGAGGGCTCAACTCGCCGGCGCCGCGCCGTCGGTGGCCGAGGCTGCCGCCGCCGCCTGGCGCCGGGCCTGCTCGGATGGCAGCACCTTGTCTTTGAACACCGTCTGGATCAGCTCCTGCACGTCGCGGCTGATCGATGCCAGCGCGACGAGGTCGTTGGAGCTCTGCCAGTGCACCCGCATGCCCATCAGCTCCCAGGCTCGCTTCAGGTTGGCCTTGGTGGCCAGCAGCGTCGTCATCGGCGCCTGGGCGATGTGGCGGGCGATGGCGTCGGCCCGCGATTCCAGTTGGTCGCGCGGAACGACCTCGTTGACCAGACCGACCTCCAGCGCCTTCTTCGCGTCGATGACCTCGGCGAGATAGAGGTAGTACGCCGCTCGCCGCCAGTTCATGAAAACCCATGGCTCGATTGAGCATTCGCCGGACGGCATGCCGAAGCCCTGCAGCGGCGGGTAGGAGAAGTACGCGTCCTCTGCGGCGATGACGATGTCGGTGGTCAACCCGTAATGGGTGCCGCCGCCGACGCAGTAGCCGTGCACGGCCGCGATGGTCGGCTTGGAGAACTCCCACAGGTTCAGCACCGGCTTGACGAACAGGTCGGTCTGCGGCTTCCACGGAGTGCCCATGACCTTGGCGCCCTCGACGAACGCGGGGTAGTCGACGGCGTTGTTGCCGATGGCGTGTCCGGAGCAGAAGCCCTTGCCGTTGGCCTTGAGGATCAGCACCTTGATGTCGTAGTCGCGGTCGGCGTCCAGCAGCGCGGCGTCGACCTCCTCGGCCAGCTTCTGGTCCTGGGCGTTCGCCTTCTCCGGCCAGTTGAGCGTGACGCGCGCGATCGGGCCTTCTTTTTCGTAGACGATTCGCTCGCGGGTCTCGTTGAGATCCATGTGTTTTGCGTCCCTTTCTTATGACGTGATGACGCCGATTTCGGCGCCGATGTCGTAGGTGGTCCCGACCTGTCCGGTCCACTGCACGATGCCCGAGGCCCCGGCCTCGATTTCCTGTTCCACCTTCTCGGTGGCGATCACATAGATCGGCGTGCCCTCCTCCACGTGCTCGCCGGCGTCGACGAGAAGGCCGGTGAGCTCGGCCTCCGACACGGCCACCGACACGCGCGGGATGCGAATGACGAAGTCAGCCATTAACTTTGGCCCGGTCGAAGGTTCGCTGGGCCGCGGCGACGATGCGCGCCGGCGACGGGTACACCTGCGCCTCGAGCGCCGCGGCGGCCGGGTTGGGGACGAACCGGGCGGCGACGCGCTCGATGGGCGCGGCCAGCTCCCCGAACAACTCCGCCTGCAGAGTGGCGGCGATTTCGGCTCCCGGGCCGGCGAATTGGACGGCGTCGTGCACGACCACGACTCTCCTTGTGCGGCGCGCGGATTCGACGATGGTTTCGACGTCCAGCGGCACCAGCGTGCGAAGGTCGACGACCTCGGCGCTGACGCCCTGTTCTGCCAGCGTGTCCGCCGCCGCGAGCGCGTCGTGCACGGGGCGCCCGTAGGCGATCAGCGTTACGTCGGTGCCGGGCCGCTTGATGTCGGCCTGGCCCAGGGGGATCGAGAACCCGGGTTCGACGGGCACGGGACCCTTCTTGCCCTGCAGCCGGATCGTCTCGACGAACAGGCAGGGGTCCTCGTCGAAGATCGCCGATGTGAGAAGGCCTTTCCCGTCGCGCGGGGTGGACGGCACGATCACCTTCATGCCGGGGACGTGCATGAACCACGCCTCCAGGCTCTGCGAGTGCGTGGCGCCGGTGGCCAGCCCGGCGTAGACCTGGGTGCGGATGGTGATCGGCGCCGTCGTCCGCCCGGCCGTCATGAACCGCAATTTCGCGGCATTGTTGATCAGTTGGTCGGCGGCGATGCCGATGAAGTCCATGATCATGATCTCGGCCACCGGCAGCATCCCGTCGATCGCCGCACCGATCGCGGCGCCGACGATCGCGGCCTCGGAGATGGGCGTGTCCAGCACGCGGTCGTGACCGTGCTTCGTCGACAGCCCCGCCGTCGGTCCCGAGGCGCCGGGATCGGCGATGTCCTCACCGAGCAAGAAGACGCGGTCGTCGGCCGCGAGCGCCTCGTCGAGCGCGAGGTTCAGCGCCTCGCGCATCGTCATCTCTTTGTCGGCCATGCGTCTACACCGGGTACCTGATCGTGGTCGCGTACACGTCGCGGTCGAGTTCGTCGATCGAGGGCGCCTCGGCGGCCATGACGGTCGCCAGCGCGTTCTCCACCGTCGTCGACGCCTCCTGGTCGATGCGATCGAGCTCGTCGGCGCCGCACAGGCCGGCTTCGGCGAGGTGGTTGCGAAACCGCGGCACCGGGTCGGCCGCCATGGCCGCGGCCAGTTGCTCCTTGGGGATGTAGGGCATCCGGTCGCCGAAGTAGTGGCCGCGGAAGCGGAAGGTCACGCACTCGATGAACGTCGGTCCCGCGCCGGAGCGCGCCCGCCGCAGCGCCTCGTCCAGGGCCGATTTCACCGCCAGCGGATCGTTGCCGTCGACGCGCACCCCCGGCATGCCGTAGCCGGCCGCCCTTTCGGCGACGTGCTCGAGCTTCATCGTGTCCGAGGTCGGCGTCATCTCGGCGAACAGGTTGTTCTGGCACACGAACACCAGCGGCAGATCCCACAGCGCGGCCATGTTGGCGGCCTCGTGGAACGAGCCGGTGTTGGTGGCGCCGTCGCCGAAGCTGACCACCGTCACGCGGTCCAGACCCTTGCGCTTGCCGGCCATCGCCAGCCCCACGGCGACCGGCGGTCCGGCGCCGACGATCCCGGTCGAGAGCATGACCCCCTTGGCGGGGTTGGCGATGTGCATGGTGCCGCCCTTGCCGCGGCTCGCGCCGACGGTGCGTCCCATCATCTCCCCGTAGATCTCCTCGAGCGGGACGCCCTTGCCGATCAGGTCGTGCAGCCCGCGGTAGGTCGTCACCAACTGGTCGTCGGGCCGCAGCGACACCCCCATCGCGGCGGCGATGGCCTCCTGGCCGCGCGACGGCCAGTACACGCACATGAACTCGCCGGTGCCGATGCCCTTGGAAAGCCGGTCGTCGGCCGCCTTCATCAGGACCATGAGTTCGTAGAGGCGACGCTGCACGTCGGCTGCGGATCGAGCGTCGCTCACTAAGGCCCCTCCACTTCCGTTGCGCGGCAAAGCCTTACGTGCCCGACCACGGCTTGACCTTCAGGAAGCCGCCCCCATCCACGCGGAGCTGTTGGCCGGTGACGTAGCGCGCCGCGTCCGAGGCGAGGAACAACACGGCCTCGCTGATGTCCTCGGGCTCGACATAGGGGATGGGCATCGCCTGGACCACCGGGAAGACCGGTTCGGCGTCCTCGCGCTTGGGTTCGGACAGGTCCGGCCGGAACGCACGGTACATCGGTGCGCTGTGCAGCATGTCGGTGTTGACATTCGTCGGGTGCACCGCGTTCATCCGGATGCTGAAGGGCGCGAGCGCCAAGGCGAAATCGTGGACATAATGCGCGGCAGCCAGTTTCGCGAAGGCGTAGCCGGCTCCTCCGGGGCCCCCGGACACGCCGCCGCCGGTGTTCAGCGACGACATGAACGCCGCGTTGGACCCGATCACGATGATCGACGCCCCGGCTTGCAGATGTTTGAGGCTCGCGTGCACCAGGTTGAGCACCCCGAGCAGGTCGACGTCGACGGCGTCGGCGAACGCCTGGGGCGGAAGGCCCGCGGTCAGCGGGCAGATGCCGGCGTTGGCCACCACGATGTCGAGACGGCCGAACTCGGCCACGCCCTGATCGATCGCGGCGGCCAGGGCCACCCGGTCGCGCACGTCCGCGATCGCCGTGTGCGCTCGCTGCCCTTCCTTTTCGACTAGCCGCGCCGTCTCGTCGAGATCCTCCGGCCGGGCCAGGGGATACTCGTTGGTTTCGATGTCGGCGCAGATGTCCACCGCGATGATGTCGGCGCCCTCCGCGGCCAGCAGCCGCGCATGCGAACGCCCCTGCCCGCGCGCGGCCCCGCTGATCAAGGCCACCTTGCCCGTCACCCTGCCCATATCCTGTCCTGTCCCGTCCAAAGCCCTAGATAAGCGATCTACGTTGGGGGCCAAAGCTATTCGCTGCCAAAGAATCGGCAAGGCACGTATTAACCGCAAAGCGGAGCGGGGTCGGACCCACGGTCTGCCCCATCGCATCTCTTCCACGAAAACCGCGCGTGGCCGCAGCCGGGCTGTCGATATCCCTTAGAGTAGCTAGAATACTTAAAATAGCAAGAAAGGCGGCTGCCTTGCCTGGGGTGCTGAGCGGTGTCCGTGTGGTCGAGTTGGCGTCGTGGACGTACGTGCCGTCGGCGGGGGCGGCGCTATCGGACTGGGGCGCCGACGTGATCAAGGTGGAGGGCGTCACCGCGGGGGATCCCGGACGCGCGCTCGTGGTCGGTGGCTTCACCCGCGAAGCGGCCCGCCCGGACGCCGACTTCATCCTCGAGTTGGGCAACCGCGGCAAGCGCAGCATCGCCATCGACATCAAGTCCGAGGTCGGCCGCGACCTGTTCGGCCGCTTGTTGGCCAGCGCGGACGTGTTCCTGACCAACTGGCTGCCCGGCGCGCTCGAACGGGCCCGGCTCACCGTCGAGGACGTCCGGGCGTTCAACCCGAAGATCATCATCGCGCGCGGCACCGGGCTCGGGGTCCGCGGTCCGGACCGGGATCGCGGAGGGTTCGACGCCGCCACCTACCTGGCCCGCGGCGGGGTGGCCTACACACTCACGCCGTTCGGCACCGACACGCCGGCGGTCCAGGGCCCGGCGTTCGGCGACCTGCAGGGTGGTGCGACGCTGGCCGGCGGCGTGTGTGCCGCATTGTTTCACCGGGAGCGCACCGGCGAACCGACGATTGTCGATTCTTCGCTGCTGGCGCAGGCGATGTGGGCGATCGCGCCGTCGATCTCGGCGGCCGATTTCTTCGACATCGACGGCATCCCGGGCGCCCCGCCCGGGCTGGCCATCAATCCCCTGGTGAACCGGTACAAGACGAAGGACGGCAGGTGGATCCAACTGGTCTTCCTGCAACCCGACAAGTTCTGGGCGGGCTTCTGTGAGCGGATGGGCCTGGGCGAGTTGGCCACCGACGAGCGGTTTGTGCCGTCGAGCAACCTGATCGCGAACGCAGCCGCGGCGACCGAGATCTTCGCGAACGCGTTCGCGCGCAATGACCTTGCGCACTGGCGAAAGGTGCTCGCGGACGAACCCGGCGTGTGGGGCGCCCTCGCGACGCCGCGGGAGACCCTCAACGACCCGCAGGTGGAACCCAACGGCTACGTGGTGACCAACGTCGACGACCACGGCGAGAAATACCGGATCGTCGCCGCGCCCGTTCAATTCGACGAGACGCCGCCGGCTCCCGCCCGCGCCCCGGAGCACGGGCAGCACACCGAAGAGATCCTGCTCGAGCTCGAGGTCGACTGGGACGACATCGCCAGGGCTAAGGACCTCGGGGCCATCCTCTGAGGCCCGCGCGCCACCGGGCCGCGGCGGCCTTGCCGGCGGCGGCAGGGCGCGCAGTTAGCCGGCCCAAAAATCAACCAGGACAAGCGGGTTGTCGAGGATCGTTGATTCGAATGTCTCGTAGGTGAGGTCGGTCGTCGCCGACGCCGACTCCTTTCGGCTCGGTGTCCAGGGGTGACAACTGATACCCAGTGGGGTATATTCCTGGTTAGTGAACCAATACCCCGGCGGGTACCTTGGGGTGACATAGGGAGACGAAGGGATTCACATGATTGGGGATGAAGACAGCATCGCCGCGGTGCTCAACCGGCTGCGCCGCGCCCAAGGGCAACTCGCCGGGGTGATCTCGATGATCGAGCAGGGACGCGACTGCAAGGACGTCGTCACCCAGCTCGCGGCGGTTTCGCGCGCGCTGGATCGCGCCGGGTTCAAGATCGTCGCGACCGGCTTGAGGGAATGCGTCACGGGTACCACCGCCGACGGCTCGGCGCCGCTGAGCGAGGCCGAGCTGGAGAAACTTTTCCTGGCGCTCGCCTGAGCGCAATCTGGAACGAATGGAAGGCACCATGATGGACATCGCAATCGCGACGCCGCTGCACACCTCTTTTGAGGACGCGGTCGCGCGCACCCGCGAGGCGCTCGCGGAGCAGGGCTTCGGCGTACTCACCGAAATCGACGTGAAGGCCACGATGAAGGCCAAACTCGGCCACGACATGGAGGACTACCTGATCCTCGGCGCCTGCAACCCGCCGCTGGCGCATCGCGCCGTGCAAGCTAATCGCCAGATCGGCCTGCTGCTGCCGTGCAACGTCGTCGTGCGCGCCGACCCGCAGGACACCGGCACGGTGCTCGTCGAGGCGATGAATCCCGGACTGCTGGTGGAGGTCACCGGTGAGCCGGAACTGCGTCCGGTCGCCGAAGAGGTCGGTGACCGGTTGCGAGCGGCGATCGAGTCGCTGAAGAGCGCTTCGCCGGTGACCGCGGAGTAGGCCGCCATGTCGGACCAGCATCATCATCACGAGGTCCTGCAGGAGTTGCTGCCCCAGCACCGGGAGCTGCGTAAGCAAATCCCCGAGGTGTACAAGGGGTTTGCGGCCCTGAGCGGTGCGGCCCTGGCCGATGGGGCGCTGAGCCACAAGGTCAAAGAGCTGATGGCGCTGGCGATCGGGATCGTCCAGGGTTGCGACGGATGCATCGCCTCGCACGCCCAGGCGGCCGCGCGTGCGGGCGCCACCCGGGAGGAGGCCGCGGAAGCCATCGGCGTCACCATCCTCATGCACGGTGGGCCGGCCACCATTTACGGCGCTCGCGCCTACACGGCCTTCTGCGAATTCGCCGACGCCGCGGGGGCATGACCCCGCGGCATTAGACGCCCGGACGAATGGCCCGATGTCGTGGGACCAAAGTCATTGGCTGCCAATGATGTGCTGACCTTTGCCGTCCCGAGTCGTAGGTTTAGGCCCGGAGCACACCATGACTGCATTTCTACGCAACAGCGACGCGTTCACGTGGGCGATGGAAACCGATCCGCGGCTGCGATCGACCGTGGTCAGTGTCGTGCTACTGGATAGGCCCCCGGACTGGGACGCGGTGCGCGAACGGTTCGACCTGATCAGCCGGAAACTCCCGATGTTTCGGCAACGGGTGGTGCCCTCGCCGCCTCCGGCCCCGCCCCGCTGGGAGTATGCCCCCGACTTCGACCTCGACTACCACGTCCGGCGCGGTGTGGCGCCGGGGGCGGGCACGCTGGACGACGTGCTCGAGATGGCTCGATTGGCCGAGATGCAGGACTTCGACAGGGCCCGCGCGCTCTGGGAGACGACGTTCATCGACGGCTTGGAAAACGGTGGTGCGGCGATGATTTGCAAGTTCCACCATGCCCTCACCGACGGGATCGGCGGCGTGCAGATCGCCATGAACCTGTTCAACCTTTCCGAAGACGTGTATGAACACGAGCCGCTGCCACCCGAGCCGGACGCGTCGAGACCGTCGTGGGTCACCGGCTACCGCGACACCTGGCGCTACGACGCCCGCCTACTCGCGAACGCCGTTGCCGGCGCGGCCAAGGCGGCACCACGGCTCGTCTACGACGGTGTGCGCCGGCCGGTCACGACGGTTAGGTCGGCGGTGGCCATGGCGGGGTCCGTCTATCGGCTGATGCGGCCGATAAGTCGCCCCGGCTCTCCGCTGGTGACCGACCGTGGCCTGATCAGGCATCTCATGGTGCACGAGGTGCCCATGCCGCAACTGCGCGAGGCGGCCCACCGCTGCGGTGGCGCGCTCAACGACGCGTTCGTCTCGGGCGTGGCCGGTGGGCTGCGCCGCTATCACGAGAAGCACGGCGTCGAAATCGGTGACCTGCATCTGACGATGCCCATCAGCCTGCGGACCAAGGCCGACGACATGGGCGGAAACCGGATCACGCTGATGCGTTTCGACGTGCCCGCGGGTGAGGCCGACCCGGCGGCACGCATCGAGGAAATCCATCAGCGCGCCGGCGCGGTGCGCAACGAGAAATCCGTCTCCTACACACAGCAGATCGCCGGGGTGCTCAACCTGATGCCCCGCTGGTACATCGGCTCGGTGCTGCGCCATGTCGATTTCGTCGCCAGCGACGTGCCCGGGGTGCCGGTGCCGGTGTTCCTGGGCGGCGCACCGGTGCGCGCGCAGTACGCCTTCGGACCGACGATCGGCTCGGCGGTCAACGTCACGCTGCTCACCTATGTCGACAAGTGCGCGTTGGGCATCGACGTCGACACCACTGCCATACCGGATTTCGACGTCTTCTACGACGCCCTGGTGGCCGGCTTCGACGAAGTGCTGGCTCTCGCAGGCTGATTCGCGCTGTCCCGGATCGGTCACAAGCCCATATCGATTCCAGCGCTGCTCTGGCATACCGCCTTCGACGCGCAAATCATGGGCATAGGGCGCCTTTTAGGGGAGAAGGCGCGACGATGCGTACCGCACGGGTTCTACGGCCGCCATGCGGGTGGCGGATTCCGTTCGGGCGCAACAGGAGGTATCGAAAGCATGATGGCGTACGGCCCGAACTCCGGCCGCATTCTCGACACCGCGCGGGGAATCTTGATCGGACTTCGCCGATGCCCTTCGCAGGTGGCTTTGGACGAATTGCACAGTGCCGCATCGCGTCACAAGGTTCCGGTATTCGCCATGGCGTGGGCGCTCGTCCACCTGGCCGGCGACGGCGAGAAGACGCCGAGCTTCACCGACGCGCAGTCCGCCGCACGGCACGAGTGGGGTTCCCTGTTCAGCAAGTCGACGGCGGTGAGCTGCTGAGCCGCGGCTAGGGACTTGGCGCCGGCCGGGGTCCTGGGGGGTACCGCGGCCGTCGCCAGCCAGCATCGCCACCTCGCCGGCCGAAGCCTAGAGAGCGTGTATTGCAACGTGGTCCACGCAGTCCACGCGCAGCTCGTCGACGCGCAAAGCGGTGTCGTAGAACTTGCACCAATACTTGCGTTGAGCGGAATCGACCACTCCCAGTTGAACGCAGGTTCCGCATGCCCTGCTGACCGGGATCAATTCGGCCTCATGCATTTTCGCGATCAATTTCACCAAGGTGTCGAGGAGAGCCTCCGCGTCGGCGCGGTCAAGCCTCGATGCGGCGACCTCTGCAGGTGCCGTCCACCGTGAGGCGCTGGCGGCAATGCGGCGCCCGGACGGCGTCAGCACTAGCTGCTGGCTTCGACCATCACGGGGGTCGCGACGGCGCGTGACGAGCTTCTTGCGCAGCAGAGCGGACACCGCGTCGCTGACCGTTGCGTCCGACACGTTCAATTCGTGAGCCAGCGCCGTGCTGCGTGCCGCCGGGGGAGGCCCGACGTACAGCCATACCAACACTCGCATCTGGGTGCTCGACAGGTCGTGCCGGTCCGCGACGCGCCTCGCGAGAACATGCAGCGAGTCACCGAGGCGGTCGAGCGCCGCCACCACCTTGGAGTCCAGGCTGGGATGGCGTTCCCCGTCGTGCTTCAGGGGGTCACCTCGCTACGACCGCCGCCCGCGCCGGCGTAAGGCGGCATGGCCATTGCCGACTGGTCAAACATTTCCCAAGCTCCTCGAGTCGTTTGCTGCGAAAACCCCGGGTGGAGATCATCGCGGGTCACGCTACCCCGGATCACCGGTGAAAATCAGGCTGATTGAATATGTAGGAGTCCTTGGTATCTAGGCTAGCATCAACCGGTATCGCCAGGTCAATGCGCCGTCGCAGCGGCCACTCATCGACACGAGGATCCGTCCATGCCCAAACTATCGCGCAGTGACTGGTACGACCTGGCCCGCGACGCGAATTGGTCCTTCCGCTATGTCAGCGAAGCGGATGTGTTCCCTGAGGAGCTCTCGGGAACCCAGCGGGTCGCGAGCGAAGCCTGGCTGAAATGGGACGAGCCTTACAAGGTCGGTTATCGGGAGTATGTGCACAACCAGGTCACCAAGGACACGACGACGTACTCGCTGAAAAACGCCATCCGGCGCTCGAAGCTGTTCGACAAACTCGATCCGGGCTGGAAGTCGGTGATCGTCGCCCACTACGGCGCGATCACGATGCCCGAATACCTGGCGTCGATCGGCGAGGCGCGGATGGGGCGCTTCGGGCGGGTCGCGGCCTGGCGCAACACCGCCACGTTCGGCACCCTCGACGAGGTCCGGCACGGCCAGATCCAAGCGTTCTTTCCGTACGGGCTGCTTGACAAGGAACCGCGCGGAGACTGGGCGCTGAAGGCCTTTCACACCAACGACTGGATCGTCCTCGCGGTGCGGTACCTGTTCGACGACATGTTCGTGGCCAACGACGCGGCGTCCATCGCGCTCCAGCTGACGTTCACGCTTGAGACGGGCTTCACCAACCTGCAATTCCTGGGGATGGCCGCCGACGCAATCGACGTGGGCGACTTAGAGTTCGGCGCGCTGATCTCGTCGATCCAAACCGACGAGGCCCGTCATGCCCAGCAGGGCGAACCCACCATCAAAGTTTTTATCGACAACGGCGAAAAGGAGTGGGGACAGTTCCTGATCGACCACATGTTCTGGCGGTCGTGGCGAATATTCGCGTTGCTGACGGGTTTGTCGATGGACTACTACACGCCCTTGGAAAGCCGCCGGATGTCGTTCAAGGAGTTCATCGAGGACTGGGTGATCAAACAGTTCGCCGACCAGTTCCGCGATTTTGGTCTCGAACACCCTTGGTACTGGGAGGAATTCGTCAACGAGCTGACCTGGTACCACCACGCTATCCATTTGGGCGTGTGGTACTACCGCCCGACGGTGTGGTGGAATCCCGATGCCGGTGTGTCGGCCGCGGAACGGCTGTGGCTGGAGGAGAAGTATCCGGGCTGGAACCGGGACTTCGGGCGGCAGTGGGATGTGATCACCGCCAATGTCCGCAGCGGTGATATCGGGGCGACGCTGCCCGAAACGTTGCCGATCACGTGCAACCTGTGCCAACTGCCGATCGTGCGCGCGGCGGGGGTGATCGTCGGTGCGCATACCGACGCGTCACCGCTGACGCACGTCCATAACGGGCGGAAGTACTTGTTCTGCTCGGAGCCTTGCCGCTGGATCTTCACCCAGCGCCCCGAGCGGTTCGCCGGGCACCAGTCGCTGATCGACCGCGTGCTCTCAGGGGAGATCAGCCCACCCGACCTGGGCACGGTGCTGCAGTACTTCGGTCTCTCGGCGGAAGAGCAGGGCCAAGACGCCGACAATTACGCCTGGGCGCGGGAACGCTGAGGAGGCCGAGGTGGCACTACTTCCGCTGAGCGCGTTGTTCCGTGGGGACGTACTCGAGCTGCTCATCCCCGTCGACGATGGGGACACGGTCGAGCAGGTGGCTCAACAGGTCGCCCATCACGTGGTGGGTCATCGCGTGGCGGGCCGAGATGCGCCGCTTCGAATCCGGCATGGTGATCGAATCCTCCCGCCGGACAGTGTCATCGGCGCCTCCGGAGTGCAGCCCTTGGACCACGTGGAGGTCTTCTATGGTGACTGATCACGAACTCGGCTGGACGGTCGTGGCCGGCATCGACGAGCTCTGGGAGGGTGACGTCGGTGAGTTCTACGCCGACGATCTGCCGATTCTTTTGGTCCACTTACGAAACGGTGAGCTTCGCGCGTTTGCGGGAACCTGCCCGCACGCGGGCTTTCGGCTCGCCGATGGAGATATCGACGGCGACGTCCTGACCTGCTCCGCGCACAGCTGGGAATTCGACCTCGACACCGGTGCCGGGCTGAACCCCGACAACTGTCGGCTGCAGCGGTACCTGGTTCGGCGCGACGGCGACCGCATCGCGGTGGCGATACCGCAGAACGGAGAGACCCATGTCGCTGACCGATGAACGCAAACTCGTCGGGCCGATCGTTCGAGGCTTCGACCCCGACATCGTTGGCGCGCTGACCGAGGCGATTCACCTCGACAACCCCGACACCGAGATCGTTGTCGAAGATCATTCGGGCTACGTACGGATCCACGCGCAGTGGTTTTTAAAAGTCACCCGGGGAAGTCTGGAATCCGCTGCTGGTCAACCCCTTTCACTGGCTTCCCTGGAGCCTGCGATAGCCGGATTCGCGGGGCGCATGCGCTACGTCGGCGACGATGAGTTGCAGTGGTACTTGGAACGAGAGGACTGATGAGATGACCACCGCGTCCCCACGCCGGCTAAAAACCTGGAGCATCCTCGGCGATACCCGCCGCAAACCGACGGAATACGAGACCGTCACCGGTCACTTCCACTACCACTTCAACCGCAAGCCGGCGCCGTTCGACCTCGATCCCGACAGCCCGATCAACCGCTGGTATGTCAGGCATCGCGAAGGATCCCCGCTGCGTGCCGGTGATTGGGACGGCTTTCGTGATCCGGCCGCGCTGAACTACCGACGCTACGTCGCGCTGCAACACGACCGAGAAATCTATGCCGAAGGCGTGGTCGATCACTACGAATCACTCGACCACGACGACCAACTCGACCCGGCCTGGGTTTCGGTGCTCGAGCGCCTTTACCTGCCCGCCCGGTTCGCCCTCCACGTCCTGCAGATCACCGGCCTCTACGTCGGTCAGCTAGCGCCCAGCGCCTACATCACCAACGCGGCCTTCTTCCAGGCCGCGGACGAGTTGCGCGCCTTGCAGTGGGTCGCCTACCGCGCTAAATCGCTGTCCCTCACCCACGGCGTGCAGCTGGCCAATTCCGAAGCAACCCGGTCGATTTGGGAACTTGACGACGCCTGGCAGCCCGCGCGCGAAGCGCTCGAGCGCCTCCTGTTGGCCTACGACTGGGGCGAGGCCTTCACGGCGCTGAACCTGGTCATCAAGCCGACCCTCGATGCCCTGTTCAAGGAGTCGCTGCCCGAGCTGGCCGCTACACACGACGACGGATTGACCGCGGCGCTGCTGCAGGAGTCACGAATCGACACCCTTAGAAGCCATGACTGGAGCGCCGCGCTGGTTCGCTACAGCGTCGCGGCGAACGCCACAAACCACGACGTGCTCACGGATTGGGTAGCCAAGTGGCAACCGTTAGCCGACAACGCGGTTGCCGGGCTCGCCACGCTATTCGCGGCGGCACCCCATCCGGTCGATCCGGAAGCGGTGGTCCGGCAGGTGACGGAGTCGGTCTCAAGATTCCGTTCGTCGTTTTAGACGTAGCGAGTCAACGCGTCCATGCGGGCGAGGCGGCCGCCGCACGCAATGCGGTGAGGATGCGCTGCTCCTTTTCGCGAAAGCGCGAGGTGGGAGCGGGAACCGAGATCGCGACCACGGTGTCGCCGGCAGTGCGCCCCGCGATGGCGGCGGCCGAGATTCCCCGGGTGTGCTCGTCGCGGTCGAAAGCGACACCGGTGCGCCTGATCTCGGCCACCTCCTCACGCAGCGCCTCGGTCGCACCGGGGCCCAAGCGAGCGAGGACGGCCTCGGCCTCCGCGGCGTCCAGGGCCGCCAGGGCCGCCTTTCCGTTGGCGGTCGATTCCAGCGGGAATCGGACGCCGACGGCCGAGACCGCGCGCAGCCGGTGCGGCGATTCGATCTGGTCTACGAACCACATTCGCTGACCCCGCAGTATCGACAGGTCGACCGTTTCGCCGTCGGTGGCGCGCGCCACCCGTTCGATCGTCGGGCGGAAGATCGTCGCGATCTGTTCCCCGTCGGCCCCGCCGAAACCCAACAAGCGGTCGCCGAGCGAGAAGTGGCCCTGGGCATCGACGCTCGCCAATCCCACTTCCACCAGGCCGACCAGCAAGCGGCGAGCGGTCGACTTGGCCAGCCCGAGCCGCTCGCCGAGGTCGACCAGGCGCAGCCGCCCCGGCTCGGCGGCGATCTCGTCCAGCGCGGCGGCGGCCCGGCGCAGGACCTGGATTCCTTCGTCGCGACCGGTCGGCAAAATCTCCCCCTCAGACACTCTTATTTGGCACGCGTCCACTATAGTGATCCGCATCGCGGACTACAAAGACCCGAAATGCGGATCAAAGGAGTTCCCACATGGGCGCGCTACCAGCCGGGCGGCACTTTTTCCGGGGCGATGAGGGGTACGAGGCCGCCCGGCGCGGCACCGTGTGGCACGAGCGAGTGCCCGAACGCTACCCCGAGGTGATCGTCCAGGCCGTGGACGCCGCGGAGATCATCGCCGGCATCCGCTATGCCAAGGCCAACGGCCACAAGGTCAGCATCGTGTCGGGCGGGCACAGCTTCGCCGCCAGCCATCTGCGCGACGGCGCGGTCCTGCTCGACGTCAGCCGCCTGGATCACGCCACGATCGACGCCGAAAAGGGCCTCGCCGTCGTCGGTCCGGGCAAGGGGGGCAGCCTGCTCATGGCCGACCTGGAGGAGCAGGGCCTGTTCTTTCCCGGCGGCCACTGCAAGGGCGTCTGCATCGGCGGCTATCTGCTGCAGGGCGGCTACGGCTGGAACAGCCGCGTCTTCGGTCCCGCGTGCGAGAGCGTGGTCGGCTTGGACGTCATTACCGCCGAGGGCGAGCAGATCCATTGCGACGCAGACAATCACGCCGATCTTTACTGGGCCGCCCGCGGGGCCGGCCCGGGTTTCTTCGGGGTCGTCACGTCGTTCCACCTGAAGCTGTATCCGCGCCCGGCCGTCTGCGGCACCAGCGTCTACGTCTATCCGTGGGACCTCGCCGACGAGGTCTACACCTGGGCCCGCAGCATCAGCGCCGAGGTGGACCGCCGCGTGGAGATGCAGGCCATCGCGACGCGCAGCCTCCCGGAGATGGGCATCGACAGCCCCGCGATCGCGTTCGCGTCCCCGGCGTTCGCCGACTCGGAGGAGGAAGCGCAACAGGCCCTCGCCATCTTCGGCACGTGCCCCGTCGTGGACAAAGCGCTCCTCGCCGTCCCATACATGCCGAGCGACCTGCCCACCTGGTACACCGCCGTGATGACCCACTACCTGAACGACCACCGCTACACGGCCGACAACATGTGGACCTCCGCGCCCGCCGAGGAGCTGCTGCCGGGCATCCGGACGATCCTGCAAACCATGCCGCCCGCCCCGTCGCACTTCCTCTGGCTGAACTGGGGGCCGTCGCCGCCGCGCCAGGACATGGCCTACAGCGTGGAAGACGAGATCTACCTGGCGCTGTACGGCTCGTGGAACAACGCGGCCGACGACGAGAAGTACGGCGATTGGGCCGGATCCAACATGGCGGCGATGTCGCACCTGGCCACCGGGATCCAGCTGGCCGACGAAAACCTGGGCAACCGGCCGGCGAAGTTCGCCACCGACGAGGCGATGGCGCGCCTGGACAAGGCGCGCGCCACTTATGACCCCGACGGCGTGTTCAACAGTTGGATGGGAAGGCTCTGATGTCCGGCGACCTCTACCTGGGCTACCGCGGCGACGACGTGAACACGCCGTTCGGCAAGTTCTTCAAGCCCGAAATGGACCCCCTGCCAAAGCATGTCGTCGAGGCGCTCCAGCATGGCCCGCAGGGTGGGATGGCGCTGCTGGCGTTCGACGACGCCGCAACCGTCGCCGAGGAGGGATACCACCAGACCGAGAACGGCTACGGCATCCTCGAGGACGGCAGCTTTCAGGTGTCGGTGCGCACCGACATGCCCGGGGTCAGCCCCGCGATGTGGGCGTGGTGGTTCGGCTGGCACGGTTGCGACACCCGCCGCTACAAGTTGTGGCACCCGCGGGCGCACCTGTCCGCCGTCTGGAAGGACGGCCGCGACGACCAACGGTACATCGACCGCTGGTCGATGATCAGCGAGTACATCGGCTCGACATTGCTCAACGCCGCAATTCAATTCGTTGACCCGACAACCCTGGGTTGCCCGCCCGACGGCGCGGACGCGGTGTCGATCTGCGCTCGGCTTGGCTCGGCCGACGCGCCGATGGATACGGGATGGTTCATCCATCACATCCGTTCGACACCCGACGGCGCAGAGATGCGATCACGGTTCTGGATGGGCGGAGCGCATATCGCAGTGCGCAACGCGCCGGACGTGGCGTCGCGGGCGGTTCGCCCGTTCGCCTCGCGGGTGCTGGGCACCCCGGAGACGACCGCCCGCAACCTGCTGGTGCACTGTGCGCAGGAGATGAACCACCTGGCGGGCTTTCTGCCCGAGCTCTACGGCGCCTTCGCCGACGAATAGGTCGCGCCGTCGCGAGAGTGCCACGGGCGAAACGTTTCTCGAGTCGCCCTTGCGGGTTGGCATCAAATCGACGGCGCCGCCGGCTGGTGTGGCGCACCGACCACCACGAATGCCTCGACCGTCGTGGCCTGCTCGAAGCCCTCCACCTCCACCCGCCACTCGTAAAGACCGGGCTCGAGGGGTATTCCCGCGGGGATGTTGAGCGTGAGCGGCATCCGGACCGACGTGCCGTGGATCGCCCCCGGGGGACGCCCGGCCTCCGCCGAGGCTTCGAAAGAGATCCGCTGCGGCCCTTGCGTTCCCATCACCACCACCGGTTCACCGTCGGTGGTCAACAATTGACACGTCAGCTTGTGCGGTTTGTTGGTCTCGTCCCAGTCGATGTCCAGGAAAAGCACCAAAGCGAAAGCGGGCGTTGGTGTTTGACACTGCCGCCACCCGAGCCCGAGGGCATTGACCTTCCCGGATTGGACGTCGGCCTGCGCCGCGTCCGCAAGGAACAGGCTGATCTTCACGCCGGAGCCGCGATCGCCTTGGCAGTTGTCACCGCGAGACCATGCCCTGCCATCTCCGCCGCCTCGAGATCCACGAGATCCTTCCCCCGTCGTTATCCGGAGGATCATACCTTCGCGTGGACCAGGCAGCGCGGCCGTACACCCGCGCGGGTGCCGTCGGGCCGCCAGGCGAAACGGGCGGTCGCTATGCGCCGGCGGGCTTCGGCGATTCGCCTTCCTCGGTTTGGGTCAGCTTTTCCGGGCAGTATGCGGAGGCCGCGATCGCCGCGAACTTGGCGGCCCCGGGGCCTTGGAATCCCGGATTTTTCTCCTGCAGGTTCTTGACGATTTCCTCGCCCGTCATTCCGTCGTCGGCCGACTTGCACACCTGCTTGCCGGCGGTGATCGCACGGTCGGCGTTCAGGTAGGTCAGCCCGGCCTGGGTAAGCGCGTTGAGGAAGCTTTGATCCTTGGCGTCAGGGTCGGCGTACGCCGGGGCGGCGGTACCGATCACCAGGGCGGCACTTGCCATCAACAGTACGAGTCTCATAGTTCGGTGATTCTCGCAAAGCGGGGCTGAGGGCGCCATCTGTTGCGGCCAACGGGACTTTAACGGCAGCTGGCCGCCCGATGAAAAATCCGAGGGAGTCAGGCGCCGCGCAGCCGGCGTCATTGCCCGGGCGGTAGCTGCCGCGGGCCCTCGGGCGCACGCAGCTCGCCCGGCCCCTCCCGCTGCGTCAGCTCGGCCTTGCGGTCGCGCCCCGCCACCGCCAGGCCCTCGACGTCCTTCGCGGCGATCGGGCGCGCCGAGCGCCGCTCGTGCCCGCCGACCCGGTGCGCTGTGCCCGCGCCGCGGTCGCCGCGCGAAGACGAGACCCGTGCGGTCGCGGGCGGGGCTTCGTCGGTCGCGGACCGCCGCGGCGCCTGCTCACCGGGATCGGTGCTTTCCGAGTCCAGCGTCACCTTGCGGGTGCGCTTGAGCGCGAAGGTGATCTCCTCAACCTCTTCGAACACGTGGCGCGCGGTGCGCAGCGGCTGGGTGGTGTTGTCGATGACCCGGGCGACGAACGGCGGGACCAGCGGGCGAATCCAGCGGGCGGCGGCCTTGGTGGCGTCCGGAAGCGACGGGATCAGTGGCGTCGCCCGCTCCTCGTGCGGCTCGACCTCGCCGCCCGCCTCGACCGGGGCGGGCAGGTTCGCGGGGGTCTCGGGTGGCATCTCGACCTCGGGCTCCTGCTGGTCGGCGGACAACGGCGCGATCGCCCGGCTGGCCGCCTCCGCCTCCGCCGCGATCGGCAGGTAAATGTCGTCTTGCACCGGCTCGAACGTACGCCGCGACGACGCGCGCACCGGCGCCTCGAGGGCGTCCATCACCCGTCGGCGCTGCTGCTCGCGGTCGATCTCGGTCTGGGCCTCGATGGCGAGCCGCGCCTGGGTGAGTTGGTGCTCGGCCCACATGATCTCGGCCTCGCGGCGGACCTGCGCCCGTTTGATCGCGATGGCGGTTTCGGCCTCCATCTCGGCCCGTTCGCGCTCGGCCCGCGCGGTCGCGTGCCGGTCGTGCGTCGTCTCGCCACGCCACAGCCGCAGGATCAGCGGCAGCAGGCACAGCAGCGCGAAGAACGCGATCGCCGCCAGCCGCAGCGCCAACGGCCCGGCGCCGGCCAGCGTCACGTCGTTCATGGCGACCCAGCGCGCGCCGAGCCCCCGGCCGGCGTCCGCGGCCACGTCCTGACGCGCCCGGGTCACGGCCTGCTCGTCGCGGGCGAGCTGGGCGTCCAGTTCGGGAGCCCGGCGGTCACGGGTCGCCAACGCGTTGTCCAGTTCGTGCTGCGCGTCGGCGAGAAGCTCGTTCGCGGTTCGGGTTTCGGGCCCGGCCCCGGGCACGCCGGTGATCCGGGTCTGGGGGCAGGGTGGCGTGGGGTTGTACTCGCAGCGCGCCACGACCAAAGCCTGATCCTGGCGTTCGCGGGCCTGCGCGACGGCGCGCTCGAGCCCGGCCCGCGCGTCCCTGGTTTGTTGCAGCGACGCCGAGGCCCGCGCGACGGCCGGCGCCGAGTCGGCGTCGCGCAGTGCCCGTTCGTCGAGCCGGTGGTCGATCGAGCTGGCAAAGATGACGAGGGAGGCGAGCTCGCCGACAACGACCCCGACGGCAATCGCGACGCCCCCGCGGGCCACCACGCCGGGCCAGCGCCGCCGGGGCCCGCCGGCCGTGCCACGGGTCACCGCACCGACCAGTAGGCCGAAGACGAGCGCCAGCGCCACGACGGCGAGCGTCGGCCAGCGGGTGGACTCCCGCAACGCCAGCCCCGCGACCAGCCAGGCCAGCGCCGCCGCGAGCAACACGACCGCACCGGCCAGGGCTTCCTCGGCCTGAGCCTGCCGCTCGTGGCTTTCACCGAGCTCGCGCCGGTGGCCGCCGCCGAGCCAAGTGAGCGGTCCCTGGATCCGGGACTTGAACGAGCGCGACGCAGTAGCTTCCTGGGCGCACATCAGCTCTCAACACCTCCAAGTCAGTCCAGCCTCCCAGGCCGACGGCCGGCGCACCGAATCCAGGCGCCACGCGTGTGGTGATGTTCACAGCGCAACGGGGTGGGTGCGGGGTCACATCCTCGTGATACCCATCGGGTCCGCCCAGCCTGGGCCGGGGCCACGCCTGGCTCGAATTTGCTGCGACGCGAGCAGATCAGCGACGGTTCCGGCAGGGGACGTGAGACGGTATAAGCCTATGCCAAACCACGATTATGTCACCTACGAAGAGTTCGGCCGCAGGTTCTTCGAGGTCGCGGTCACGCCCGAGCGTGTCGCCGCCGCGTTCGCCGACATCGCGGGCAACGAGTTCGCCATGGAGCCCATCGCGCAGGGCCCCGGCGGGATCGCCAAGGTCAGCGCCAACGTCAAGATCCACGATCCCAAGGTGACCCGGCGCCTGGGCGACGAAATCACATTCGTCATTCACATCCCGTTGGCCCTTGACCTGCTATTGGATCTGCGGCTCGACAAGCAGCGGTTCGTGGTTTCCGGAGACATCGCGCTGCGTGCCACGGCACGGGCCGCCGAGCCCCTGCTGCTGATCGTCGACGTCGCCAAACCGCGCCCCTCCGACATCACCGTGAACGTGTCGTCGAAATCCTTCCGCGGCGAGGTGCTGCGCATCCTGGCGGGCGTCGACGGCGAGATCCGTCGCTTCATCGCTGCCTACGTCGCCGAGGAGATCGACTCGCCGCAGTCGCAGGCAGCGCAAGTGATCGATGTGGCCCACCAGTTGGCGGAGGCCTGGCCCTAAGCCGGCGCGCCGGGTTTATCCCTTCGGGACAGGCGGGTATGCGGTTGCAACGTCCGTGACCGCCTGACGAGGAGCGAGAACCGTTGGCACGAGTAGATGTTTCGATGGCGTCCGATGTGCCGCCGGAGACCGCCTGGAAGCTGGCGTCCGACCTGCGCCGGTTCGACGAGTGGTTGACGATTTTCGGTGGCTGGCGTGGGCCGGTTCCGTCGACGATCGAGAAGGGCACCTGCGTTTCGTCGTGCATCAAGGTCAAGGGCTTCCGGAACATCATCCACTGGGAAGTCACCTGTTACGACGCACCGAAAGCGGTTGAGCTGCAAGGGCGGGGCCGCGGCGGCATCCGCATCGGGGTAGGCGTGACGATCTCCGACGACCACCCCGGATCGAAGTTTCACCTCACGGCGGACCTCAAGGGCGGGGTGCTCAGCGGGCCGGTCGGGGGACTGGTCGCCAGGGTGTTGCGCTCGGACATTCGCAATTCGGTGAACAATTTGGCGAACCTGCAGTAGCCCTGCACCTACCGCCGATCCGTGTGCCAGCCGCGTTCGGCCTCGCGGATTTGCCTGCGGTCCATGGCAAGCCAGGCCAGCCCCGCGCCGAAGGCCAGCAATCCGACGATCGCGGCCCCGACGCCCGCTCGCGCGTCGCCGAGGGCGAAATTTGCGACGCAGACCACCAGCGCGACGGCGGCCGCGGCGACCACGAGGAGCCCGGGGGAGCGCCGCTCGAAGTACCTCATGCCGCCTCCTCCGAAGGTCGCACTCATTTGACCGCTTTCTCGCGGCTACCCGAAATGCCCTCGGAGGAAACGACTTTGCCGAGTTACAGCGTCTGGTGCCGCCCGAAATACTTGTGGTCCTCGCTGTAGCCCCCGTAACCGCTGCCGATGTCGCGGTAGTCGGCGACGAACTCGATTCCCTTGATCCACTTCACCAGCTTGAAGCCGTGCTGCAACTCGTTGCGCAGCCGCAGCGGCTTGCCGTGCATGTAGGGGAGCGGCTGGTCGTTCATGTTGTAGGCCAGCATCGTCATGTGGTGGTCCATCTGGCCGATGTGGTGGGCGTTGTAGTAGATACCGCCGGTGGCGCCGAGGCCCATCGAATAGAACACCGCCCATTTCGCCTCGGGCAACGGTTTGACGATGTCCATGATCGCCTTCATCTGCACGCCGCCCCACTTGGCGACGCCGGACCACGCCTGGATGCAGAAGTGCTGGCTGATCTGCTCGTGGTAGGGCAGCGCCTTCAGGTCGTCGAGCGAGAATTCCATGGGGTGCTCGACCAGCCCGTAAACCTTCAACCGCCAATCGCGAAAGTCGTTGGCTTCCAACTCCTTGTACTCGACGGTCTCGGGCAGCCGGCCGTTGCGCCAGTGGTGGGGCGAGATGTCCTTCTCGGTGAAGGCGCCGGGCTTGGGGTCGAGCTGCTCGAGCGCGCGCTGGAACGGGCCGACGAGCGCGTACCCCACCCGCTGGATCACCCGGGGATGGCGAATGGTGAAGGGCGTGGCCCACACCCACGCGATCGCGGTAACCACCATCGCCGCGGCGAAGATCATGAAGCCCACCCAGCTGTCGTCGTCGCGGGAGGCGAACATGTGGTTGAGGTTTCGCAGCGCGCCGGTCGTCAAGACCATGGTCACGTGCACCAGGATGAAGAACAGGAAGTACACGAGCACCACGAAATGCAGTGAGCGCGCGTGCTGGATGCTCAGCCGCTTGCTGAGCCAGTGCACGCGCTGCGACAAGGCCGGGGACATCCCGAGGCCGGTGATTAACGCGGCCGGCGCGGCGATGAGCACCGTGGTGAAGTACGCCAGCAACTGCAGGCCGTTGTAGGCGACCCACCCGTTGTCCTTCGGCCAGTCCAGGGACAGATACTGAATCGCCACCGAGGCGGCGTTTCCGAACACGTCCCAGCTGGTCGGCACGATGTGTCGCCACTGCCCTGTGGCGAACAACAGCACGTAGAAGACCGCCCCGTTGACCAGCCACAGGACGTCGACGCCGAGATGCCACCACCGCGCCAGCCCGATGGAGTGGCGAAACCCGGGCAACCCGAATTGCGGTGGCAGCGCGACGGTGTCGGCGTTGGCGGTCCACAGTTCGTCGTCCGGCACCGGGGGTCCGACCCGCAACCACTCGTCCTTGCCCGGGGTGGCGTTGCGGCTGAAGTAAAGCCGGGGATGGTCACAGAGGATCTGGATCCCCGTCCGGATGATGAACATCATCATGAACAGGTTGAAGAAGTGGGTCCACCCGATCCAGGCGGGCAGGCCCGGACTGCCCCCGGAACTGGCGTCGGTCCCCGGGTAGCGCTGGATGAACGACTGCACCGCCGGCATGTTGTGCAGGCCCTTGCCGATCGCCACGCCGAGGACCAACAGGGCGAAGCCGATCGGGATGAGCCAGAGCAGGTTGAACCATTTGTCGCGTCCGACCCGCAGCTTGGGCGCCGTCGCGCGCCGGGTCAGGTCGAAACCGCCGCCGTACGCCTCGACGTCGATGGTGTCCTCGGCGGTATGGATTTCGTTGCGGTAATCGGGGATTGACGTCAGCGGCGTGCCCACCGCAACTGCCGCCACGGCGCTGTCCCGATGTTCGGTGTTCGTCACGCGCCCGAAATTACCCGAATGGACTTGGATTAATTGGACTCGTTCGGGAAGGAAGACGCCGCCCCGCGCTCGACAACGTCGGCAATAGTTGCTAGTGGGCAAAAACCGTCTCGGACACCGTCCGGTTTTCCGCACCTACAGAACGGATAGCGGATTTTTACCGCAGACTCGGTTCCTGGGCGGTCGCTGTGAGTTTGGGCATAACCCTCTGGAAGCCGTCGGGGAAGATGGCGCGCTAGGCGGGGTCGCGTGGCCGCAACCGGCGGACCGGCCGGGTCTCGATCGCGTTGATGGTCAGGGCCCGGCGGCTGATCCGCCAGCCCGCGTCGGTCAGCCGGTACTCGTCGTCGTAGCGCAGGTGCCACACCACGTCGAGCACCTCGTCGCCGCGGTGGCTCCAGTGGTGCGCCACGCACGCGACCCGCCCGGCGGCGCTTCCGCCCGTTTCCGTCTCCTCGTACACCTCACCGACGATGGCGTGTTCGGTGCGGGTGACCGCGGCGACGGCGGCCACCGCGGCGCCGATGGCCTCGCGGCCGCGGTGGGAATGAACCGGCGCCAGCGCGTCCGGCGGGTCGGGCACCGTCAGCTCGGCGGTCTCGGTGAAAAGTGTTGCGACCGAGTCGAATTGACGGTCATCCACGTG
>NZ_LZKE01000222.1:0-154918 GCF_001672675.1 Mycobacterium sp. E2327 | reverse complement strand
GCCCGCCGCCCCGCAGCGCCAATTCGATGAGGCGGTAAGCACTTTCGGCGACGTCGGGGATCTGCAGCGCCTCGTGGATGGTCTCGTCGCTGACCGGGTCGGACAGTCCGTCGGAGCACAGCAGGTAGCGGTCGCCGGCGCGCGCCTCGCGCATGGTCAGCGTGGGCTCCACCTCGTGACCCGTCAGCGCCCGCATGATCAGCGATCGCTGAGGGTGGCTGTGCGCCTCTTCGCGGGTGATGCGTCCCTCGTCGACGAGGGTTTGAACGAACGTGTCGTCCTTGGTGATCTGGACCAGCTCGCCGTCGCGCAGCAGGTAGCCGCGCGAGTCCCCGATGTGCACCAGCCCAATTCGGTTGCCGTCGAACAGGATTGCGGTGAGTGTGGTGCCCATGCCTTCCAGGTCGGGCTCCATCTCGACCTGTGCGGCGATGGCCGCATTGCCCGCGCGCACCGCCGCATCGAGTTTGGCGAGCAGGTCGCCACCGGGTTCGTCGTCGTCGAGGTGAGCCAGCGCGGCGATCACCAACTGCGAGGCCACCTCACCGGCCGCGTGACCGCCCATGCCGTCGGCGAGGGCCAGCAGCCGGGCGCCGGCGTAGACAGAATCTTCATTGTTGGCGCGTACCAGGCCGCGGTCGCTGCGGGCCGCATATCGCAGGACCAGGCTCACGGGCGCAGCTCAATCGCCGTCTTGCCGATCCGAATCGGCGTGCCGATGGGAACCCGTACCGCAGTCGTCACCTTCGCCCTGTCAAGGTAAGTGCCGTTGGTCGATCCTAGATCCTCGACATACCATTCCGAGCCACGCTGAGACAGCCGGGCATGCCGCGTCGAGGCGTAATCGTCGGTGAGCACCAGGGTCGAGTCGTCAGCGCGGCCGATCAACACCGGCTGCCCGCTGAGGGTGATTCGAGCGCCCATCAACGCCCCCTCGGTCACCACCAGATAGCGTGCGGCGGTGCGGCGCTGGCGTGCGGGCAGCAGGGTGCCGCGCAACGCCAAACCGCGCCGCACCATGACGGCCCCCGTGGGTGCGTAGATGTCGGTCCGCAGGACCCGCAACACGGACCAGATGAATACCCATAACAACATTAAAAATCCGGCACGCGTCAGCTGCAGTACTAGTCCCTGCATCTGGCGTCCTTTCCGTCCTGGCGCCGCACCCCTCGTCGCGCCCGTGACACCGAGCACATCAGCAACGTCACGATACTTGGACGGTCGTCGCCGCGGGGCGAAGCACGGCAGCTTTGAGCCCGGTGCGTCTAGTGGATGCGAACGATGATCTCCGAGTGGCCCAGACGGATGACGTCGCCGTCGGCCAACTGCCACTCCTGTACCGGTGCGTTGTTGACGGTCGTGCCGTTCGTCGAGTTGAGGTCGGAAAGGAGCGCGACCTGCCCGTCCCAGCGGATCTCCAGGTGACGCCGCGACACCCCGGTGTCCGGCAACCGGAACTGGGCGTCCTGGCCGCGGCCGATGATGTTGGAGCCCTCGCGCAGCTGGTAGGTCCGGCCACTGCCGTCGTCGAGCTGCAGGGTCACCGCCGCTCCGGCGGCCCCATAGCCGCCCTGGCCGTAACCTCCGTAGCCCGCGCCCGCCGGCTGCCCGTAGTCCGCCGCACCGTAGTCGGCCGGCTGCCCGTACTCCGCGGCCTGGCCGCCATATTCGTAGTCGCGGTGCTGGGTCTCGGGGTATCCGCCACCCTGCGGGGGGTAGCCACCGCCCGGAACGCTTTCGGCGTATTGGGTGTAGTCGCCCGCGCCGTACTCCTGCTGGCCGTATCCACCGCCCTGCTGGTAGCCCTGCTCGTACCCGCCGCCTTGCTCGGGGTAGGGCGGCCGCTGTTCGGGCGCGGCCTGCGGGGCCGGCGGCGCATAGCCCGCCTCCTCCGGGCGAGCCGGGCCGCGACCGTATTCGTAGCCGCCGCCGTAGCCCTGCTGGCCACCGCCGGGCTGGCCGCCGCCGGGTGGGCCGTAGCCGCCGCCCTGCCGGTAGCCCTGGTCGTAACCCTGTCCGCCGTAGCCACCGGGGGCGGGCGGACGCTGCTCATAGGACGGCGGGTAGCCGCCACCCGGCCCTTGCTCGGGGTAGCCGCTCTGCCCTTGGTAGCCGCCCTGGTCGGGGTAGCCGCCCTGCGGGGGGTAGCCTCCCTGCGGTTGCTCGGGGTAGCCGCCGCGCGGTTCTTGGTAGCCGCCCTGGTCGGGGTAGCCGCCCTGCGGGGGGTAGCCGCCCTGCTCCGGCGGACGAGGCGGCGGATATCCGCCTTGCGGAGGGTAGCCGCCTTGCTCGGGCGGATAGCCACCACGCGGATCCGGTCCGCCCTGCGGCTCCGGGCCGCGCTGCTCGTCCTGCGGCCGGCCGTAGCGCTCGTCGTAGTACTCGTCGCCGGGCCGCCCCTGCCCCTGACCACCGCGGTAGCTCGAATTGTCAGTCATTGCTGCTACTCCTCGTTCTGCGCCGAACGCGTGATTTGATTGTGGCCGGGGCGGATGGTTGACCGTCGGGCGGGGCTCGACATCGGGATTGACAGCACCGCGGGTGCGGTACTGACCGGTATGCAGGCTCGACGACTGCTCGAACCGGACGACCACATCACCATACGTTTGCCACCCCTGTTCATAGATATAGTCGGCCAAGTACCTCGCGAAAGCGCTCGACGTGGGATTCCTGTCGGCGCCGACCTTCGCAAAGTCGTGCACACCGAGGGTAATGATGTATTCGTTGGGGGCCAAAAGACGCCCGCCCTGAAGGGCTCGGACACCGTCCTCGGCTTCCCGGCGCAGTAGCGCTTCAACCTCTTGCGGGACGATCGATCCGCCGAACACCCGGGCGAACGCGTTGTCCACGGTCGCCTCGAGCTTGCGCTCGATGCGTTGCACGAGCCCCCGTTGGCTACTCATCTTTCAGCGCTCGCCCGCTGCTGTTGTGGTGTGTCGCGGGCGCGAGGCAAACGAACCGCCCGCGTGTTGTTTCACCCCAGCATGTTATCGGGACACCGGGACACCGCGGCACCGTGGGAATTCTGAGAATCGTATCCGTCCAGGTCAGAGCCGTGCGGCCCGGCCATCAGCGGGCGCTGACGGCCGCCCGGGACCGCGGCGGCGATTGGGGCACACGACTATTAGAGTGGTATGGTCCATCGGTTGATTTTCCGGGCGAGTGGCGGAATGGCAGACGCGCTGGCTTCAGGTGCCAGTGTCCTTCGGGACGTGGGGGTTCAAGTCCCCCTTCGCCCACCAAGCGTGGTTGGAGAGAAAGGTCACGAACTCGAAAGAGGGCGTGACCTTTTTGTTTTGGGTCGAGTCGCCTAGCGCGAGAGCACGGACTCGATGGCGTCGACGACCTCGGGGGCGTCGGGCTCCGTGCGGGGACGAAACCGATTGACCACCTGACCGTCGGGGGCAACCAAAAACTTCTCGAAGTTCCATTGGATGTCGCCCGCCGAGCCGTCGGAATCGGCGGCCTTGGTCAGCTCGGCGTACAGCGGGTGGCGGTGGTCGCCGTTGACGTCGGTCTTGGCGAGGAGCGGGAACGTCACCCCGTACGTCGTCGAGCAGAACTCCTGGATCTCTTCGGCGCTGCCCGGCTCCTGGCCCATGAACTGGTTGCACGGAACGCCGACGACCGTCAGGCCGCGGTCGCGGTAGTCGCGGGCCAGCTTCTCCAACGCGGTGTACTGCGGCGTCAGCCCACACTTGGACGCCACGTTCACGATCAGCGTTGCGCCGCCGGACAATTCGGCCAGCGTGGTGGGCTTGCCGTCGAGGGTGGTCAGGGCGATGTCATTGAGGGTCACGCGTTTCTCCTATGTCAAGCCGCTGCCGGTTGGCAGGGCTGGATTCGGTTTTGGTGGTCGGTGTGGAGGTGATGGAAGACGATGCGGGCGAGGCGGCGTTTGAGGCAGCGCAGGGCCTCGGTGGTGGAGTCGCCGGCGGCGAGGCGGCGGCGGTAGTAGGCCTGGCCGAGGCCGTTGAGGCGGATTTGAGTGACGGCGATGCGGTGCAGGGCGGCGTTGAGTTGACGGTTGCCGGTGCGGGTCATCCGGACTCGGCCGGCGGTGTTGCCGGACCACACCGGGATGGGGGCCACGCCGGCATGGCGGGCGAATGCGGCTTCGCTTTTGAAACGGGTGACTCCGGCGGCCTCACCGATGATCTTGGCCGCAGTGAGCTCGCCGCAGCCGGGCATGGCCAATAGCGCCGGAGCGATCGCACGCACCCGCTCACCAATCCGTTTGGCCAACACATTGATGGCCTCGGTGAGTCGGGCGATGTCAGCCAACTCCTCGCGGGCCAGCTCGGCGACCAGACCAGGCTGAGCGGCCAACCAGTCAGCGAGCAGCCTGCGGTGCTTGGGCAGATCCAGCGACGCCGGTTTCGGCGCCCGGCCCGGATCAAGTTCATGCACTCTCCACAACAACCGGTTGATCGTCGAAGTACGTTGCCACACAAGGTCTTCACGCCGGTCCACCAGGAGTTTGAGCTCCCGCGACACCACGTCGTGGGAGGCCACCGGAAGATCGGGCTCACGCAGGTAAGCCCGCGCGACGGCCAACGCGTCGATCGGATCAGACTTGCCTCGCGTACGCGCCGAGGCCCGCACGTGGGCCATCAACTTCGGCGGAACTCGCACCACCTTCTGATCAGCGGATAACAGATCGCGCTCGAGTCGGGCGGACAAATGTCGGCAATCCTCGATCGCCCACACCAGCTCGACACCGAACTGAGTGCGAGCCCAGCGCACCGCCTGACGATGACCTACCGTCGTAGCTGCAACGACCTTCTCGCCGACTTTGCGGCCCACCTCGTCCACGGCGACGAACGTATGCGTGCGCTTGTGAACATCGGCTCCAACAACAACCATGGAGGTTGCCTCCTTCACTGTGAGGTGACGGTTGGGCCGGTCGGCGGACACATCTCAGTGGGGGCGACGCCACGCTCCTATCAAGTCACGCCGGCCGGTCCTTCACACCTGATGCCGACAAAACGCATGAACGCCAACCCACAGGGCGGCACCGACGCTACGAGCCAGACACCAGGTGATCAGGATCCAACCACCGCAACAAGCGGCAACCTCACCCTGACACTGACGACGACGCTAACACTTGTTCAGCGGGCCAGCGGGCTGTAGAAGACCAGGCCGTTGCCCTTGTTGTCATAGACCACGGCCCGTCGCTCGTGGGCGTCGTCATACGGGCCTTTGACGATGCCGCCGCCGCTGGCCTCGACGGCCCTCGCTGCGGCGTCGACGTCCGGGGTCTTGATACCGACGACCAGCTGTCCGGGGATGGGATGATCCACCGCGGTCGCCAGCGCCAGGGTGACGGCCCCGCCGTCGAGCGCGGCGAAGTGGGCGCCGTCGCGGAACTTCAGCGGCATCCCCAGCGTCTCGCTGTAGAACCGAATCGATTCGTCGAGGTCGTCGGTCGACAAGACGATCATCCGCACTTCGTGATCGCTCATTGGTGCCTCCTGCGGGCCGGGTCGCCTTACCCTAGCCCCGTGAGCAGCAACCGAGTACCGGGCGGCGTGGTGCACACGCTGCCGGCCGACCTGCGTGAAGCGTTGGCGGCCAACTCCACCGCGCTGGCGGCCTGGAAGGACATCACCCCGTTGGCGCGCAACGAGTTCATCTGTTGGGTCGAGGACGCCAAACAGGAGGCGACCCGCAAGCGTCGCATTCGCCGAACCCAGGAAGAACTGGAGGAAGGCATGCGCCGGCCGTGCTGCTGGCCCGGCTGCAAGCACCGGGAGCGCAACGGCCGCGCCTAGCCCCGCACGTCGGGCGTGACGGGATCGGTGATGTCGTCGTATTCGGGATGCTTCTTGAGCACGGTGACGACCATGGAACACACCGGGACTATGCGCTTGCCGTCGGCCCGCGCCGCCTGCAGCGCCTCCTCGACGAGGATGGTCGCCAGGCCGCGCCCGCCGTACGCGGGATCGATCTCGGTGTGGTGGAAGACGCGCTGGTCGCCGCGGTCGAAGAAGTCGGCGAGGCCGACGGTTTTGCCGTCGACGGCAATGGTGTACCGGCCCTCCTCGGCGGTGACAGTGGTTGGTGCGCCGGTCTTGTCGGCGGTCATATGTGTTCCTTCCCTTGGGGTATCGGTCGCGGCCGCAACCGAGCGGTCGGCAGCGGCGGGGCCGGCAACCGGGTTACCGACCCCTGGTAGCCGGTGACGGCGCCGAAGCGTTCGTCGCCGTCCTGCCAAAGCCGGCGGTAGCCTGCGATGTCGTCGTGACTGCGCCCGACGAAGTTCCACCACATCACGAGCTCTTCGGCGAACGGGGTCCCGCCCAGCAGCAGCACCCGCGCCGGCCGGTCGCCCGCGTTGCGCAACCGCAACGACGAAGCGCCCGCGCCCTGGTATCCGAGGTCGCCGACCGCGAGCGTGGTGTCGCCCATGTCGACGGGCCCGACATCGCAGAGCACGCCGTGTTCGAATGCCGGGTCGACGTCGATGTCCAGCCCGGCGTTGGGCGCCAAATCGATCTGCGCGCCGACCAGTGGGGTGAACGTGCGCACCGGCGACCGGCCACCGGCCAGCTCCCCGAGAAAGACCCGTGCCACCGCGCCGGGCAGCGCCACGGGCGGCGGCACATAGTGCGCGAAATCGCGGCCCGTGTCGCGGGCAGGATCGGGCAGCGCCACCCACAGCTGAACCCCGTGCAAGACGGCGTCCGAACCGATCGACACCTCGGAGTGACAAATGCCCGCACCCGCCGTCATGAGGTTCAGCTCCCCGGGCCGGACCACGGCATGCACGCCGGCGCTGTCCCGATGCTCCACTCCCCCGCTGAACAACCAACTGACCGTTTGCAATCCGGTGTGCGGATGGGGCGGGACGTCCATTCGTGCGCGCACGGGTCCGTAATGGTCGACGAAACACCACGCGCCGATCAGCGAGCGTTGCCGCTGCGGCAGCGTGCGCTGCACCCTGATCGCCCGCGGCCCGCCCAACGGAACCTCGCGCGGATGCAACAACTCGGTGCCGAGCACCCGCGAAGCGCCGCAGGCGACTTCGTCCGGTGCGGTCTCGAGGTTGCTCACCGGATCGACGCTACGCCTTGTCGGGCCATCACTTGCGCGGCGGCCGCAGCACCCTCATGGCCAGCCGCATGACCGGATCCGGCACGCGATCCTGCATCGCTAACGCGGTATCGGCGGCCCGGGATCGCAGCGGGGCGCCGCGGCCGAAGATCCGGTTCAGCGGCCCACCGGACGGCTCGATCACCACATGCAGCGGCGGGGTGCCCACGGTGGCGCCCAGCGCGTTGGAGATGACCATCCGCTGAATCTCGCTGGTGCCCTCAAAGATGGTGTACAGCTTGGCATCCCGATACCATTTCTCCACCGGATGGTCGGTGATGTAGCCCCAGCCACCCATGGTCTGGATCGCGCGCTCGGTGGCCCGCACGGCGACCTCGCTGGCGGCCAGTTTCGACATCGAGCCCTCGCCCCGCTCGAAGGGCACTCCGTTGGCCGCCATCCAGGAGGCGCGCCAGGTCAGCAGCCGAGCGGCATCGATCTGGGTGGCCAGGTCAGCCAGCGGAAAGGCGATGCCCTGGTTGTCGATGATCGGTCCGCCGAACGCCTCGCGCTCGGTGGCGTACGCCGTCGCGTACTCCAGTGCGGCGCGGGCGATCCCGATTGCCTGAGCGGCCACCATGGGGCGGGTCTGCTCGAAGGTGCCCAGCGTCGCCGAGCCGGACTGTTTTCCGCCGGCCACCACTTCGCGGGCCTTGGCGAGCTTGTGTTCCAGCTTTTCTTCTCCGCCAAGCAAATTGGCGCCAGGGACGCGCACATCCTCGAACAGCAGCTCGGCGGTGTGGGACGCCCGGCAGCCCAGCTTGTCGAGCTTTCGCAGCAGCTTCAGCCCCGGCGTCCCGCCCGGCACCACGAACAGCGCCTGCCCGCGATGCCCGAGTTCCTCGTCGACCACGGCGTTCACCACATGCACGTTCGCGATGCCGCCGTTGCCAATCCACATCTTATGGCCGTCGATGATCCAGTCGTCACCGTCGCGGCGCGCCCGGGTGCGCAGGTTCCGCACGTCGCTGCCGCCCTCGGGTTCGGAGATCGCCAACGCGGCGAGCTTGATGTCGCCCGGTGTCCCGAAACACTCGGGTGCCCACTGGAGCATTTGCTCGGGTGACGCGGCCTGGCCGATCGCCGACAGCGCCAACGCCGGCATGACGATCGCCAAACCGATTCCGGCGCAGCCCCAAAAGAGCTCCTCCATGAACATCGGGAGCGAGATACCGGTCGGGTCCCCGATCAGGTCGCGGTAGAACAACGGGCTGTAGAAGCCGCGCTGGGCCGCCTCCTCCAGCACCGGCCAGGGAAACTCCTGGCGCTGGTCGTAATGGAGGGCCACCGGGCGGATCACTTCTTCGGCGAACTCGTGCGTGCGCCGGGCCAGATCGTGTTGTGCGGCCGTCGGTGTCAGGTCGAATGTCATGGATCCGCCTTCGGGTCGACAGACTCGGTCGTGCCAAGCCCGACTACCCCGTCGGCGGGGTCAGCAAACTGTCATGCGGCCGAACGGGGACCCACTTGCGCGATCGGCAGGTGCAAAACCACCGCCGCGACCGGCATCGCCTCGTGTTCGTGGCGCGCCAGCAGGGCCGCGTTCTCGGGAAGCTGACGCGAGTTGATTTCGCCGGCGGCGATCCGCCGCAGCACGTCGTGGGCACGGGCGAGCTGTTCCCGCTTCCGATACTGGCCGCCGGGCAGCTTCACGCCGGCCCAGACCCCGTACTCCTCGCGGTGTGCGATGGCGTGCTGGGCGCAGCGACGCTGCTGGGCGAGCGGACAGCGGCGCAGGCATTGGATCCGCGCTTCGGTCGCGGAGCGCTCGTAGGCGCGTGCCTTCGCCGCGCCGTCACCACCGTCGTCGTCGGGGTAGCCAAACCACAATTCCGGGTTGGCTGCGCAAGGGTGTCCCATGGCCGGTCTCCTTGGGTCAGTAGCAAAACGTAGCCAAAAGCGTATACACATGTCGTACGCCCGCGCAAGAGAAACGTGATAAAAACGTATATCCGCAGGATGGGCGGGCCCCGTGTGTAATATCCGGCCTATGGCCGGAGCCTGCGGTGAGCCGTGAGTCGGCCGGCGCCGCGATCCGCGCGTTGCGCGAGTCACGCGACTGGTCGCTGGCGGAGCTCGCCGCCGCCACTGGGGTCAGCATCATGGGCCTCAGTTTTCTGGAGCGCGGCGCCCGCAAGCCGCATAAAAGCACAGTTCAGAAGGTCGAAAATGGACTCGGCTTGCCACCGGGCACCTACTCCCGCCTGCTGGTAGCCGCCGATCCGGACGCCGAGCTGGCCAGGCTGCTGGCCGCACAGCCGGTCGACACGAGGTCGGCGACGCCCGCCGGCACGGTCGTCGTCGACCGCCACAGCGACACCGAAGTGCTGGAAGGTTACGCCGAAGCCCAACTCGACGCCCTCAAATCCGTCATCGATCGGCTGCCGGCGACAACATCAAACGAATATGAGACGTATATTCTGTCTGTGATCGCTCAATGCGTGAAGGCCGAGATGCTGGCCGCGAGCTCGTGGCGCGTGGCCGTCAACGCCGGCGCCGATTCCACGGGGCGGCTCATGGAGCATCTACAGGCACTCGAGGCGACGCGCACCTCCCTCCTCAAGCGCATGCCGACCAGCTTGAGCGCGCGGTTCGATCGGGCGTGCTCGGAGGCTTCGCTGCCGGAGGCAGTCATCGCCGCCCTGGTCGGTGTCGGCACCGACGAAATGTGGGACATCCGCAATCGGGGCGTGATACCCCCTGGGGCCCTCCCCCGCGTTCGCGCCTTCGCCGAGGCGGTCGAGGCGACGGGTGGCGAGGGGGCGCCGTGAATGCAAACGAAATCGAGGTGTTGAGCCGCGCGCATCGACTGTTCGCCGGCGACACTCGGCAGCCGACGCTGGATGCCGGCACGGTGCCCTACGGCGTGATGAATAGCGCTGTGGCACAAGGTCATTACCAAATAGCCGCGGAACGCGGCCGGGAGCGGCTGCTATCGGCCGCGCGCACGGACGCCGCGGCCGCCGACATCATCGCCGCCGCCCACCGGGATCGGGCCCTGGCCGGTGCGCTGACCAAATCCCTGGTCGACGAGGCCCGCGCGGACACCGCCGCCACCCCGGTGACGCCGATGGCCCAGCGCGAGGCGATGCGCCGCAGCGTCGCCCGACTGCGCGCGCAGCGGTCCCATGTCCTGTCGGCCCGCGCGAACGCGCGAAGGCACTCCGCGGCGCTGCGGACGCTGCGATACCGGTTGACGCATCATCGCGGGGCACCGACCCGCGCGGCGATCGCCGTGCGCGCGGCGTTGTCGCGGCTGGGGCGTCCGTACGTCTGGGGTGCGACGGGGCCGAACCAGTTCGACTGTTCCGGGTTGGTCCAGTGGTCCTACGCCCAGGCGGGCATCCGCTTGGGCCGCACCACCTATGAGCAGATTGATGACGGGATGCCAGTTTCCCGTTCCCAGGTCCGCCCGGGCGACCTGGTCTTCCCCCACGCCGGACACGTCCAGATGGCCATCGGCAACAATCTGGTCGTCGAAGCGCCCTACTCGGGCGCGTCGGTGCGAATCAGTCCACTGGGCAGCAACATCGCGATTCGCCGCCCGCTATGACACGAAAAGGTTGAACAAATGTCGGAACCAGCCGGACCTTCGATGGGCGCCATCCAGGCGCGGCAGTCGGCGTTGGCCGGCCAGCATGGCACCGCCGCCGACGCCGACCGCGTGCTGGCGGAAGTGCTTGCCAGCGCGCATGCCGCGACCCGCGAAAGCATCGGTCGGCTCGACGCCATCGCCGAGGAGATCGACCGCGCCGCCAGCGGCCGCTCGTACCTTGCCGTCGATACCCCGATGGGGGCGCGCGAATTTCGTCGGTTCCTGGCCGACAAGCAGCGCGAGATCGCGACGGTGGTCGCCGACGCGCGCGAACTCGGCCGCGCGAAAAAGGCTGTGCTGGATGGCTTGCGCGCTCAGTACACCGTCCCCACCGGCTAGCCCGATCGCGCTTCGATCCGGTCGTGCACAGGCGCGCCGGGGTGAATTGTCGACGGGCAGATGCCTGGGTACTGTCGCCCGGCATGGAGGGGCCGCGACACCGATGTCGACGTATGACGAGCTGATCAACACGATCAAATCCGTCCGGGACCGCACCGGCGACCCGAACGCGTGGCAGGCCGGCTTGGCGCCGAATGAGGTGACGGCGATCATCACCCCCACCACCCGGGCCGACCAACTCGAGGCGATCGTGCGCAAGATCCGCCAGCAACATTTGGACATCTTCGGCGCCGCGGCGCCCGTATCCGACCGGGAACAGGGCGAAGCCGCCGAGGCCATGGCGGGGGCCGAAGCCGCACTGGCACACCAGAATTCGGCGAGCTCCCAGCTCGATATGCAAGTGATCACGGCGATCTTGAACGCCCACCTGAAGTCCCTCGAGGGCAGAGAAGCCCTGTCGAAGCTGCAGCGCGAGACCGAAGCCGCCGTCCTGAGCCGGTCGGATCTCGACACTCCGGCGGGCGCGCGGGATTTCCAGCGATTCCTCATCGGCAAGCTCAAAGACATCCGGGCGGTCGTCCTGAACGCGAGCCTCGACGACACGTCGAAATCGGCGCTGATGGCCGCGTGGACTTCGCTCTACGACGCCTCCAAGAGCGGAGCCGACGGCCGGCCGCCCGCGACCCCCGCCCCCGTCGCCGCACCCGCCGACACCACGACGCAGGAGCCGGTCGAGGACCTCGAGACCGGCTGGGACCCGCTACTGGATTCGATGCCGGCCGACGACTCCGGCCCGCCCGCAGCGGATTCCCCGGTGCCGGCCACCGCCGGGGGCGGCCCGGCCCCGGCAGCGCCCTCGGCACCGCTGATGCCGGCCATCCCGAGCCTCGGCGCCGGATCGCTGCCGGGCCTGGGTGGGCTGGGCGGCCTGCCGTTGCCCGGGCCGGCGGACGTCGCTCGCACCGACCCGTTGCGGGGCGCGGGCGACGAACGGCTGGTCGGGTCGCACGACCCGGAAGCGGACGATCCCGAGAAAGAGCAAAACCGGGCCGACGCAGAAGACGCCGGGACGGACGAGCGCGATTCGCCGCCGGTGGGTCCGAGCACGGTGACCCTGCCCGACGGCGACACGGTCACCGCGGCCAGCCCACAGCTCGCCGCGGTGATCAAAGCCGCCGTCGGCGGCGCGCCTATCGCAGATGCCTTCCAGCAGCAGGGAATTACCATCCCGCCGCCGGGGACGGCGGTCACCGACCCCGTCGACCCGCTGCGAGCGGTACCCGGCGACATCGGCATCCTCACCGATCGTCACGCGCTCGCGCTCGGTCACGAGAAGGCCCTTCTCGACGGCCAGATTCAGCGCATCGCCTCCGTGAACGGTCCGAGCTTTCTAGGCTGGGAGCATCCACCGGCGGCGACCGCGCCCGCCGCGCCGCCGGCGGAGCCGCACACACCGACACCCACCGGGCCGGCCGCCACGTCGACCGCATGAGAATAGTGATCTCGCCGGGCTTCCCCGGCGCCGCAGGAAGAGGAGACAGCAGATGGCCGAGCCAATCCGCGTGGTGCCCGCGCACTTACGTCAAGCCGCTGCGCATCACCAGGAGACCTCCGACTACTTGCGCACCGTTCCGTCGTCGCACGCCGCGATCCAGGAAAGCCTGGACTCACTCGGGCCTATCTTCGGTGAACTGCGTGAGGCCGGGCGCGATCTGCTCGAGCTCCGCCGCCAGTGCTACGAACAGCAAGCCGACGACCACGCCGACATGGCCGAGAAATTGGGCATTTCGGCGGCCGCGTGGGAACAGCACGAGCAGGACGCGGCACGAGATTTCGGCGGCATCATCGACGGCGGTCGATGACGGACGCCAATCCAGCCTTCGACACCGTCCACCCGAGCGGGCACATCCTGGTCCGCTCCTGCCGCGGTGGGTATATGCACAGCGTCGCGCTGAGCGAAGAGGCGATGGAAACCGACGCCGATACGCTGGCACAGGGCATCCTGCTGACCGCCGATGTGTCGTGCCTCAAGGCGTTACTCGAAGTCCGCAACGAGATCCTTGCGGCAGGCCATACCCCGTCGATGGAAGTCCCCACCCCGCACGATCTTGATGCGGCCATCGAAAAGCTGCTGGCGCACAAACTGCGCCGCCGCGACGGCGCGCGCTAGCGGCTCAAGGGCCTAAAGCAGCCACCTCTTCGCGCTGTCCGGATCGGGCGCGATGTCGGTAGGCGGCTCTATGGGATTGGGGCCGAACAACTCTCGGGCACGGGCCAGCAGGGCACGCACCTCGTCGAGTTGCTGCTGCAGCGCAGAATCAGCCATGTCCCCACGCTACCCAGGCCATCGAAGCTGCACAATTCACTGACTGAATGGACGCCCCGATGGATGTCGGTAGGCTTAACCAGTGGCAATCTTCGGTCGGATGGCGGCGCGCCAGCGCCTCCGGAGAGCTACTCGGGAGTCACTGACGATTCCCGCCTTCAGCTCTCCGCTGGATTGCACGCCCTGGGTGACGGGCGGGCTTTGGCCTGCCGAACTTTCCACGACGAACGACGAAACCGCCAGTCTCGCAGAGTATCTCAAGGACGACCTGCAACGGATCACCCGAAGCGCCAATGACGAGCTGCGGGCCATCAAGCTGGCGGGAATGCCCGATTTCACCAGACGGGCGGAAGAAGCCAGGGTCATCGACGAGGCACGGGCCCGCGCCGCGCGACGAGTCGATTCGACGATTCGCCAATTGCACGCGATGCGCGCCGCGGCGCCCGTCGAACGCGACCGCCCGCGGGATGCCGAAACCCTCAACGGCGCCGATTTGGAGACGACGCAGGTTATCCCCGTCGTCATCGACGCCGAGTGCCCGGGAGGAAGCAACGGCGCCGATCTCGAGGAGACTCAGGTCATCCCCGTCGTCACCGACGTGGCCGCCCCGGAAGCCACCGAGGCTCGGCACCGAGCCCCCGACGACGGCGCCGCGACGCCGGAACCGGTGCCGCAACCCACGGAGCCCCGGGAAGAAGCGGTCACCCCGGCAACCGCGGCCGCACGCGAATCCGACGACGAGCGGTTGCGGCGGCTCCTCGCGTTCGTGATCCATCAAGAGCCGCGCCTCAATTGGGCGGTCGGTGATCGTCCCGACGGCACCACCGTATTGGTCACCGACTTCGCCCACGGCTGGATACCGCCGGACATCGCGATTCCGGAGGGCGTGCGGTTGCTGGAACCGGAGCGGCGCGCCGGAAAGGTATCTGCCGTGCTGGGCGAAACCGAGCGCGCCGTCACCTACGCGCCCGGGGATTCTTTGGGCCGGCTGGACGACTTCGCCGAGACCAAGGCCTCGGCGCAGCCCCGCGAGTTGCCCGCGGTCGACGATCTCGGCTGGGAGTTGAGCCAGGCCACGCATTGGCGCGATGGACTGCCGCGGATGGTGCACACCGTGGCCCGGGCCGCCGCCGCCGGAACCGGCGTGGTGGAGGAAGAAATCGACCTGCTGAGAGTGCATCTCGATACCGCGCGTTATCAGCTGCTGACCCAGTACCCGGACCTCGATCCCGCGCTCTTCCTCAATTGTTTGTTGCTGGCCGCCACCGAAGCCGCCGCGACCGGAGACGCGGTGGCGGCGAACTACCACCTGGCCTGGTTTCAGAAACTCAGCGCGCCGTAACGGCTCATCGACCGGGGCTTGGTCAGATGGCCCCGGCTCTCTTCGCGCGCTCGCGCGCTCATCGACCGGGTCCGGGAGGCCCGGCGAAAGCCTGCGCGATCTCGAGCCACCGCTGCGCGTCGGGACCGTGCGCTGTGATGTCGAGCGCCCCCAACGGGCGCCGCTGGGTCACCAGGAAGCAGAAGTCCTCGGCGGAGCCCGTGACGCGCTGAGCGGCGTCCGGCGGCCCCCAGGACCAGGTGTCGCCGCCGGGCCCGCGCAGCTCGACCAGGAACGGGTCCGCGGGCGGCGTCAGGTTGTTGATGGCGAACGCGTAATCGCGGGTGCGCACCCCGATGTGCGCGATCGACCGCAGGCGCTCGGTGGCTGGGCGCTTGACGCCGAGCGCGTCGGCTACGTCGAGTCCATGCGCCCACGTTTCCATCAACCGGGCCGTCGCCATCGAGGCCGCGCTCATGGGTGGCCCGAACCACGGCAGCTTGCGACCGTCGGGCACCGTCAGCAGGGTGTCGTGCAGCCTTGCTCGGGTGGTCCGCCACTCGACGAGCAGCTCGGGCGGCGCGACGGCGGCAAGTTCCTCGGCGCCCGCGTCGACGAACCCGGTGGGGTCGGCCGAAGCCGCCGCGAGCACGGCGGCGAAGCCCTCCTCGTCGGTGGCCGCGGTCAGCGCAACCCGGTCCGTCCACAACAGGTGCCCGATCTGGTGCGCGATGGTCCAGCCGGGCGCGGGCGTCGCATCCGCCCAGCGGTCCGGCGCAAGCGGCGCCACCAACGTGTCGAGGTCGTCGCTTTCGGCCCGCAGGTCGGCCACCATCGGCGCGGCACCGGTCATGTATGCACCTTAACCAGTGCCCGCCGGCTGGCCGCGACGGCCGATGGAGGCGTGCATGGCCAGCCCGATCAGGTACAGCCCCGAGCCGAACAGCACGAACCCCGGCGCGCGTCCGTCGTCGGGAATCAGCGTGGCGGACAACGTGATCGAGACGATGAACGCCACCCAGAACAGCGCGTCCTGCACCGCGAACACGTGTCCGCGCAGCGCGTCGTCGACATCCATCTGCATCGCGGAGTCGGCGCAGAGCTTGACCACTTGACCGGCCAGGCCGAGCAAAAAGCCACACACCACCATCACCGGGAGCCGCAGGCTGGCACCCGGGATCTGGATGACCGCGGCCGCCACCAGCGCGCCATTGGCCGTGGCGTAGCGCCCCCAGCGGCGCACCACCGCCGGTGTCAACAAGTTGGCCAGGAACGCCCCCAGGCCCGCCGCGGCGAAGAACAGCAACGCGATACCGAGGCCCCCGGTCGCCGGGCGCGGACCGGGCAAATGGTGCACCAGCACCAGCATCACCAGCGAATTAATGCCCACCACCATCCGATGCGCGGCCAGGCCGGACAGGGTGGCCGCGACCGTCGGGCGCTGCACGACCGTCCGGGCGCCGTGCAGCCAGCCGGTGATCACCGCGTAGACGGCCGATCCGTGGATCGCGCGCTTGGTGTCGTCCGGGCCCAGCACCCGGGCCCCGAACCGCAACGACAGGAACAACGCGATCGACACCGGTATCGCGGTGATGAAGATAATCACCGAGGCGCCCTCGTCGCCGGCGCCGACGAAAAACCGGGGCACCAGCATGAAGTTGGCGCCGAGGAAGGCCGCGAAGGCGCCGGATGCGGTCGCCACCGAGTTCATGGTGACCACCTGCTCCCGCGGCACCACATGCGGCAGGGACGCCGAGAGGCCGGATGCGACGAACCGGGCCAGGCCGTTGGCGAGCAGCGCGCCGATCAGCAGGGGTATGTCGCCGGCCCGCAACGCCAGGATGGTGCCGATGCAGGCGAGGAGGACTAGCCGGCCCACGGTGGCACCGACCAGCACCAGCCGGCGATCCCAGCGGTCCATCAGCGCGCCGGCGAACGGCCCGAGCAGGGAGTAGGGCATGAACAGCACCGCGAACGCGCGGGCGATGGCCATCGGGTCGGCGGCGCGGTCGGGGTTGAACAGCAGCGCCCCGGCCAGGGTGGCCTGGAAAAGGCCGTCGCCGAACTGGCTCGCCACGCGCACCTGGAGCAGCCGCCAGAAGTCCGGCAAACCGCGCACCGACCGCCACAGGTCGACGGGTGCGCGTGACTGCATCCGGGATTGAATCACAGAACCGACTTCCACCGTTGGGGTTGGGCGCCATCGCCAACAGTACAAATATGTATCGGCCATGCCCGATTGCACCGGCCGACGTTACGAAGGTGCGATGATGGTTTGATGCCGCCCGAAGATCCGGAGGACTACGTAGCACCCGCAGCGCAGCGGGTGCGTGCCGGCACCTTGCTGCTCGCCAACACCGATCTTCTCGAGCCGACTTTTCGGCGCAGCGTGATCTACATCGTCGAGCACAACGACGGCGGCACACTGGGTGTCGTGCTCAACCGGGCCAGCGAGACCGCGGTGTACAACGTATTGCCGCAGTGGGCCAAGCTGTCCGCCAAACCCAAGACGATGTTCATCGGCGGGCCGGTCAAGCGCGACGCGGCACTTTGCCTGGCGCCGCTGCGGATCGGCGCCGATCCGGAGGGCGTGCCGGGCTTGCGGCATGTGGACGGCCGGATCGTCATGGTGGACCTGGACGCCGACCCCGACCTGATCGCTCCCCTGCTCGAAGGGGTGCGCATCTTCGCCGGCTACTCCGGCTGGACCATCGGTCAGCTCGAGGGTGAGATCGAACGCGACGACTGGATTGTCTTGTCCGCCTTGCCATCTGACGTGCTAGCCGGGCCGAGGGCCGATCTGTGGGGGCAGGTGCTGCGCAGGCAACCGCTGCCGCTGTCGCTGCTTGCTACCCACCCGATCGACGTCAGCAGAAACTAGCCCATTTCGTCCGGCGCGGCCGAGATCGCCGACGGCGCCGGGCCGGCCTCGTCGTCGTCGCGCGCCAGCCTGCTGGCAATCACCGCGCAGACCACCAACTGGATCTGGTGAAAGATCATCAACGGCAACATGGTCAAACCGACTGTGGCCGCCGGGAAAAGCACCAGCGCCATCGGAAGTCCGGACGCCAGGCTCTTTTTCGAGCCGCAGAACAGCAGGACGATCGCGTCGCCACGGTCCAGCCTGGCCAGCCGGCCGACGGCGGTGGTGACGCCCAGCACCACCGCCAGCAGCACGGCGGCGACGACGGTCACCGAGATCAGGCGCCACACATCGACACTGACCCAGATCCCCTTGACGACGCCCATCGAGAAGGCGGTGTAGACCACCAGCAGGATGGATCCGCGATCCACCACCTTCAGCAGCGCCGCGTACCGGGTAATGAGCCCGCCCAACCATGGGCGCGCCAGCTGACCCGCCGCGAACGGCAGCAACAGCTGCACCATGATGTCGCGAATCGCGGTGCCGTCGACCCGCGGCGCGCCGGTGGTCGTCATCAACAGGACCACCAGCAGCGGCGTCAGCACCACGCCGAGGATGTTGGACAACGACGCGCTGACGATGGCGGCCGAGACGTGCCCCCGCGCGATCGAGGTAAACGCGATGGACGATTGCACGGTCGACGGGACAAGGCACAAAAACAGCAGCCCGTTGTAGAGGTCGATGGTCAGCACCGACGGCATCAACGCTCGGGCGGCCAATCCCAGCATCGGGAAGAGGACGAACGTCGTTGCCAGCACCAGCAGGTGCAGCCGCCACTGTCGGACACCGTGCCAGGCCTGCTGGGGCGACAGGCGGGCGCCGTAAAGGAAGAACAGCAACGCGATCGCGGCTTTCGCCGCGACCGACACGGCATCGGCCGCTTCGCCGCGTGCCGGGACGAGGGCGGCCAACGCAACGGTCGACCCCAGCGCCAGCAGGAAAGTATCGATCGGCAACGCCGACAGCCGTTTCAACATGACGGCTCGAGCGGTAAGGGTGTCAGTGGCAAGACTGCGTGCAGACGGCGCAGCTGCCGGCGCAGTCGGCCGCCGTGGCTTCACTGCGCAGCGCGAAACGCGCGCTCTGCCACGACCCGGTGGCCAGCGTCCCCAGGGCGCCGGCGACGCAGATGATCAACACGACCAGAGCGGTGTCGGGGGAGGCGGCCAGGGCCACCACACCGCCGGCGGCAAACATCACGGCGGCCGCCAACTGGGGCGGAGCCATGGCGCGCAACGCCAATTCGGTGCCGCCGACGCCTTCGGTGGTCTGGTTGTGGGAGAGCGACCAGGTCCCGAACCCGGCGGAGGCCAACGCCGCACACATGCACACCACGCCTGCGATCAACATGGCCTCACAATACGAGTCCGAACGCACGCCCGCGCGCCGGGCTCGAGCAGCTTTCGTTTAGCGGCCGATTAACGCCCTTGCAGGAACGCGAAGTTCGGCAGCGGCGGCAAACCCGGCACCATGGTCAACAGGTTGGGTCGGGGTGCGGCCACCTGGTTGGGTGGTACCGGCTGCGAGGGAAGCCCGACCGGCGCCGCTCCGACCGGCGCCGCTCCGACCGGCTGGGGGGGAAGCCCGACCGGGGCCGCGCCGGCTGCTTGGGCGGGAATGCCGACTGGGGCCGCAGCGGCGCCCGGTCCGGGTACGGGTGCGGCGGTTCCGGGCACGGTCACCCGGAAACCGTTGACGATCGCGTCGGTCGCCGGCGCGTCCGCGACGGCCACCGCACGGTCGGTGGTCACCGACATCGACACCAGGTACTTGTCATGCCCGGACGTCGCGATCACGTGCCGGCGCGACGTGTTGAGCAGCATGTCGCCGTCGCGGTAGGTGCCCTCGATGATCGACGACGGGAAGCCGCCGAAGTCGGCCATCGAGGCGTTCGTGGTCTGCCAGAGGGGAAGTTGCTGGCTGTCGACGAAGCCGTGGGTGATGGCCTCTTTCGGATCGAAGTTACCGACCAGCTTGTACACCACCACCTGCGCGTTCGAGGTGTAGATGCTGGTCCCATGCCGGTCGGCGATCACCGCGAACGCGTCGGGCACGTTGGGGTCGGGCACCTGCGTCCAGCGGGTGGGCAGCGGCAGTGTGATGTCCAGCGCCTTGAAGCCCTGGGGTTTCTGCGCCTCCAGCTTGACGCCCTTCGACTGGAAATAGTCACGCAGTGTGCCCGAGACGCCAGGTGTCTGCGCCGGGGGCAGCGGCGCGGCCGGTGCGACGGCCGCGGGCGCGGGTGCCGCCGGCGCGACGGCCGGGGTTGGCGCCACCGGATTTGCCGCCGGGGGAGCGGCGAGCAATCTGTTCCCGGGAACCTGTGCGGGGGCGGCCGTGACGTTCTGCGGCGCCGGCGCCGCGACGGCGGGGACGGGCGGCGGCGCGGGGAGCGCGGGCAGTACGGGATCTGCCGAAGCGGTGGCGCCCGCGAACGCGGTAACGCCGATCGCACCGGCCGTCAAACCTCCGGCTAATACCCGCACGGTACGGGCGATGTGAATCATCTGCGTCGATCCTTCCCATGGCCCCGGGTCCCAGCACCCGTCGTAGAGGCTGACTGTAACCACAGGTCAAACGCGCTGGATACCGTCGAAATCGACCTGGGATGAAGCTCTGATCGGCGCGCAACGCAACCGAGACCAACCTGTGGCCGGCAAGCCGGTCCGGACGACCCTTATACCCTGTTCAGGTGACCGAATCCCCGACCACGGCGCCTGGGGGCACCCCGGCCGCCGCCGCGCCGGACCCCGATGCGCCGCCGTTTCGCTACACCGCCGCGCTGGCGGGCCGCGTCGAGAGCACCTGGCAGGAGAACTGGGCGGAGCTCGGCACGTTCAACGTACCCAACCCCGTCGGTGATCTGGCTCCGACCGACGGGCGGCCCCTGCCCGAGGACAAGTTGTTCGTGCAGGACATGTTTCCGTATCCATCGGGTGACGGACTGCACGTCGGGCACCCGCTCGGTTACATCGCCACCGACGTCTACGCCCGGTACTTCCGGATGACGGGCCATAACGTGCTGCACGCGTTGGGCTTTGACGCGTTCGGGCTGCCCGCCGAGCAATACGCGGTGCAAACCGGCACACACCCGCGCACCAGGACCGACGCCAACATCGTCAACTTCCGGCGCCAGCTGGGCCGGCTGGGCCTGGGCCACGACAGCCGGCGCAGCTTCTCGACCACCGACACCGAGTTCTACAAGTGGACCCAGTGGATCTTCCTGCAGATCTACAACGCGTGGTTCGACCCCGCCGCCAACAAGGCGCGGCCGATCTCCGAGCTGATCGCCGAGTTCGATTCCGGCGCAAGGCGTCTCGACGACGGACGCGACTGGGCAACGCTGACCGCGGGGGAGCGGGCCGACGTGATCGACGGCCACCGACTGGTCTATCGAGCCGACTCGATGGTGAACTGGTGCCCGGGACTGGGCACGGTGCTGGCCAACGAAGAGGTCACCGCCGACGGCCGTAGCGACCGCGGCAACTTCCCGGTGTTCCGTAAACGGCTGCGGCAGTGGATGATGCGCATCACTGCGTATGCCGACCGGCTGCTCGACGATCTCGAGCTGCTCGATTGGCCGGATCAGGTAAAGACGATGCAGCGCAACTGGATTGGTCGATCGACCGGGGCCCAGGCGCTGTTCTCGGCGACCACCGGCGATGGCTCGGCGGTCGACATCGAGGTGTTCACCACTCGGCCCGACACGCTGTTCGGCGCGACGTACCTGGTGCTGGCGCCCGAGCACGACCTGGTCGACGAATTCGTCGCCGCCGCATGGCCCGACGGCACCGACCCGCGGTGGACTTACGGCGCCGCCGCACCGGCCGACGCCGTCGCCGCCTACCGCCGCGCGATCGCCGCGAAGTCGGACCTCGAACGCCAGGAGAGCAGGGAGAAGACGGGCGTCTTCCTGGGCAGCTACGCGACCAACCCGGTAAATGGGAAACCCGTTCCGATCTTCATCGCCGACTATGTGCTGGCCGGCTACGGTACCGGGGCGATCATGGCGGTTCCCGGCCACGACCAGCGCGACTGGGACTTCGCCCACGAGCTGGGGCTGCCGATCGTGGAAGTCATTGCCGGTGGGGATATCTCGCAGGCGGCGCATGCGGGCGACGGTGTGCTGGTCAACTCCGGCTACCTGGACGGCATGGATGTGGCGACGGCCAAGGAGGCGATCACCGCCCGCCTGGAGGCCGATGGCCGCGGGCGGGCGCGCATCGAATTCAAGCTGCGCGACTGGCTTTTCGCCCGGCAGCGGTATTGGGGTGAGCCGTTCCCCATCGTCTTCGACAGCGACGGACGGCCGCACGCGCTCGATGAGTCGGCGCTGCCGGTCGAACTGCCCGACGTGTCGGACTACTCGCCGGTGTCGTTCGACCCCGACGACGCCGACAGCGAGCCGTCGCCGCCCTTGGGCAAGGCGACCGACTGGGTACACGTCGAGCTCGACCTGGGCGATGGCCTCAAGCCCTACACCCGGGACACCAACGTGATGCCGCAGTGGGCCGGCAGCTCCTGGTACGAGCTGCGCTACACCGATCCGCACAACTCAGAACGGTTCTGCGCCAAGGAAAACGAGGCGTATTGGATGGGCCCGCGGCCCGCCCAGCACGGCCCGCAGGATCCCGGCGGGGTCGACCTATACGTCGGGGGCGCCGAACACGCGGTGTTGCACCTGCTGTACTGCCGGTTCTGGCACAAGGTGCTGTACGACCTGGGTCACGTGACCTCGCGCGAGCCCTATCGCCGGCTGGTGAACCAGGGCTACATTCAGGCCTTCGCGTACACCGATTCGCGCGGATCGTATGTCCCGGCGGAGGAAGTGATCGAACGCGGCGGCCGATTCTTCTATCCGGGACCGGACGGCGAGATCGAGGTTGCCCAGGAATTCGGGAAGATCGGTAAGAGCCTGAAGAATTCGATCTCTCCGGACGAGATCTGCGACGCATACGGTGCGGACACGCTGCGGGTGTACGAGATGTCGATGGGGCCCTTGGAGGCGTCGCGGCCGTGGGCGACCAAGGACGTGGTCGGCGCGCACCGCTTCCTGCAGCGGGTGTGGCGGTTGGTGATCGACGAGCAGACCGGCGAGACTCGGGTGGCCGATGACCCCGGCCCACTGGGCACCGAGACCCTGCGGTCGCTGCACCGCACCATCGCCGGAGTCTCCGAAGACTATGCGGCGCTGCGCAATAACACCGCGGCGGCCAAGCTGATCGAGTACACCAACCACCTCACCAAGGAGCACCGCGACTCGGTGCCGCGTGCGGCGGTCGAGCCGCTGGTGCTGATGCTGGCGCCGCTGGCCCCGCACATGGCCGAGGAGCTCTGGTCGCGGCTGGGCCACGGCGCCTCGTTGGCGCACGGGCCCTTCCCGCAGGCCGACCCGGCCTACCTCGTCGAAGACACCGTGGAATACCCGGTGCAGGTGAACGGCAAGGTGCGCGGACGCGTGGTGGTGGCGGCCGACGCCGACGACGACACGCTGAAGGCCGCGGCCATGGGCGACGAGAAGGTGCAGGCGTTCTTGGCCGGCGCCGCCCCGCGGAAGGTGATCGTGGTCCCCGGCCGGCTGGTCAACCTGGTCGTCTAGCTTGCGCCGGTCAGTGCTTGCGCGGCCGCAGCACGACTTCGTGGACGTGACCGTCGGGTGGGGTGGCCACCGCGTTGGCGACCGCCGCCGCGACCGTTTCGGGCCGCAGGAAGTTCGCCGGGTCATATTGGTCGCCTTCGAACGCGACGAGTTCGCGTTGCATGGCGCTGTCGGTGCGGCCGGGGTAGATGGTGGTCACGCGCAGCTCCGGCTCGTCGGCGCGCAGCGAATCGGCGAAGGCCCGCAACGCGAACTTGCTGGCCGAATAGGAGGCCATGCCGGGTGAAACATTTTGCCCCGCACCGGAGTTGATGAACACCACCTGGCCCCGGGCCCGCCGCAGCGCCGGCAGCAGGGCCAGCGTCAGTTCCACGACCCCGAAGACATTGACGGCGAACGTGGCGCGCCAGTCGTCCACGTTGGACTCGGCGACACGGCCGGGGATGGATACCCCGGCGTTGTGGACCAGCACGTCGAGTTCGTCGACGATTTCGCAGCTGGCCTCGATCTCGCCGGGGTCGGTGAGGTCGAGCGGAAAGGTGGTGGCGCCGAGCCGCTCCGCGACGGCGTCGAGCCGGTTGGAGGACCTGCCCGCCAGCAGCAGGGTGTGGGTGGTGGACAGTGCCGCGGCGATCGCGGAACCGATGCCGCCGCTCGCGCCGGTGATGAGTGCGATAGGCATGAACTCAGTCTACGGAAGCGACCAATTCCGTTGGGGATCAGCCACTTTCAGGCCTGCTTGCGCGCGGGGGGCTCCCCGGCGGGCGGCGATTCGCCGCAGCCCAGGCGTTCCAGCGGCGCCAGCGCACGTGCCAGGGTATTGAGGTCGGACTCGGGCAGCTGGCTGAGCATCGCGGCCAGGGCGGCATGCCGGTTGGCCAGCGATTCCCCATGCACTGCCCGTCCCCGCGGCGTGATGTCGACGAGCACCGCTCGCAGGTCGGAGGGGTCGCGCGAGCGTTTCACCAGCCCGATCTTCTCCAGCCGGCGGATCGCGACCGTCGTGGTCGGGGTGCGCACCCGTTCGTGCGCGGCCAGGTCGGTCATCCGGATGGGGCCCTGGTCGAGGAGCGTGATCAGGATGGACAGCTGCGCCAGGGTCAGGTCGCCGGCCACCACCCCGCTGGGATCGCCGCGGCGCAGAATCGAAAACAATTTGGACAACGCGCGGTGCAAACCTTCCGCAAGCTCCGTCACCTCGGGTGCGGTGGATTCGCTGTCCGCCATAAGTCGGCAGTCTAACCCGATATGCGTGGCGTACAAGGGAGCTATTCCGGACCGGTTATCGACGTTTCAAAGGACTTGGGACAAGAACCGCTGCAGGCGCTCCGTCTTGGCGGCTTCGAATATCTGCTCCGGGGGGCCCGATTCCAGGACCTTGCCGTGATCCATAAAAACGACGGTGTCGGATGCCGACCGGGCGAAGCCCATTTCGTGGGTGACGACAATCATCGTCATGCCGTCGGCTCCGAGGTCGGCGATGAGTTGCAGAATGCCCTTGACCATTTCGGGATCGAGCGCCGAGGTCGCCTCGTCGAAGAACATCACCTGCGGCGCCATGGCCAGCGCGCGGGCGATCGCGACCCGTTGTTGTTGGCCACCGGACAACATGGCGGGGCGGGCATCTGCCTTGTGTTTCAGGCCAACTCGGTCCAGTTGAGCGAGCGCAAGGTCGCGGGCCGCGTCCGCGGAGAGCCGCCGCAGCTTGCGCGGCGCCAACGCAACATTTTTCAGCACGGACAGATGCGGGAACAGATTGAAATGCTGGAACACCATGCCGATGCGCTGGCGCAGCTCGTTGGGATCGTCGCGCAACACCGACTTGCCGTCGAGCAGGATGTCGCCGCTATCGGGCTCGTGCAGTCGATTCAGGGTGCGCAACAGCGTCGACTTGCCGCTACCGGACGGTCCGATGACGGCCACCGTGGTGCCCGCGGGGGCCTCGAAATCGACGCCGCGCAGCACCAAGTTTCCACCAAGGGTTTGGTGAACATCCTTGGCCGCCAGCGATACTGGCGCGCGGTGGGCGACAGTCGCCGTCACGTCATCTCCTGGCTTAACGGCGTCGCGAGCACATGGTCGTGGTCTTCTGGCTTGGCGGCGGAGCGGCCGCGGCGAAGCCGGCCGTCTATGTAGTTCACGAAATGCGTTAACGGAATGGTCAATATCAGATAGAAGAGACCCGCGGCGACCAAAGGCGACAAACTGCCGGTCTGCGCGTTGAGGTCACGGCCGACCTGAAAGAGCTCTCGCTGTTTGGCGACCAGGCCGAGGAAGTACACCAGGGCGGAGGCCTTCAACAGCCCGATGGCCTGATTGACGAGGGCCGGCAGCACCCGCCGTATTCCCTGCGGTACCACCACCAAACGCATCGCGGTCGCGTAGCTGAACCCGAGTGCGCGGGAGGCCTCGAGTTGGCCGGGGTCGACGCTTTGGATCCCCGCGCGCAGAATCTCGCCGATGTAGGCGGCGGCCATCAGTCCCAAGGCGGCGATGCCTAACGGGTAGGGGTTCTTGTGCGTCAGCCCGCCGACCAACGGCCCGACGCCCATCCCGATGATCAGGATGATCACCACTTCGGGCAGACCGCGGAAAATGTCGGTGTAGATTCGCGCCGGCCAGCGCAGCCAGCGTGAATGCGAAATCCCGGCCATTGCCAGCAGCATCCCCAGCGCCAGGCCGATAACCAGTGCGCTGTTGGTCAGGATCATCGTGTTGGGCAGGCCGACGGTGAGAAGAATCGGGATGGCCTGCCGATACAGATCCCAGTCGAAGAACGACTCACGCAACTGGTCCAGCGTCGACATCGGCGCGGCCGGGCCAACCGGCTCACGATGGTGGCTCGCGGCGATCGCGGCGAAGTTCGGCAGGCGTGGGGTGGGAGCCGCTTTGGATCCAGGTTTCCAGCCTGGCGGCATTGTCCGCGGTACCCATTGGCAGTACAGGTTCGCCCAGGTGCCGTCGGCGATGACGGCGTCCAGCCCGGAATTCAGCGCGTCGATCAACGGCTGGTTGTCCTTGGCGACCGCGTAGGCCACGAAGCTGCCTCGGCTGAAGGTGTTCGCCACCACCACCGCCGGGTCGCCCGGTCGAATGATGGTCGAGGCCAGGGTTCCCGGCGCCACCCACGCATCGAGCTGGCGGGTCTTGAGATTCGCGTACAGGGTGGCGAAGCCGGGAAACTTCACCGGCTGCAGGTGCAGGTGGTCGACGACGTACGCCTCCTCGACGGTGCCCTGGACCACGCCGATGCGCTGGCCCGCCGCGAGATCGCTGAATTGGTGGATCGCCGAACCGGGCGGGACCACGAGCGAATAGAAGCCGAAGTCGTAGCCGTTGGTGAACGAAACCGTGCGACGGCGGGCGTCGGTGGCTTTCACTGACGCCGACCCGACGTCGAAACGCCGCGATGCGACTTGGGCGAGCAGCGCGGAGAAATCCGTGCTGACAAAGCGGACTTGGAGGCCGAGCTTGGCCGCGATGGCCCGCAACAGCTGGTTGTCGAAGCCGCTGAATTCGCCGGTGGGATTGATGCAGATGTTGGGCGGAGCGTCCGACAGGGTGCCGACCGTCAGGACGCCCGGCGTGCTCAGCCCCAAGGCGCCGCCATCCACCGACGCGAGCGGCTCGACGGTGGCCGTGGTGTTCCGGTCGTCGTCATCCGTAGCTGGGTGCTCGATCAGATCCTTCGGCAGGACGCGGGCGCTGTCCAAGCCGCCCGGCGCGCACTGATTCCAGTCGGCGGCGGCGGGTGCGGCCATTGTCAGGCCGCAGACAATCAGCATTGTCGTGGCCAGCGCGAAGAGCTTTCGGCACATGGGACGCCGGTCCAGGCGCAAACTCATCACCGCTACCGTATCGGCACACCGGCAACCTGGCTCGCCGGAAAGAGATTTACAGCGCGATCGACGGTTCGTCCTCGGCCGCCTCCGCGCCGGCCAGTACCCGAAGCGGGCCCGCGACGACTTGGCCGATGTCATCCGGCGCGGAGAACACCCTGCGCCGAAACAGCTCGGTCAGCATGGTCTGGGCCATCAGGTTGGACCGGCCGACGCATGCCGCCCGCGCGGCCTCCGGGTCCCGCCGGTGGATCGCGGAGGTCTCGTCTTCGTAGAACGGCAACATGTCGTCGCGGCTGCATTGGTAGGTCATCCAGAACACTCGCGGGATGAGGTTTTGCGAAGCGCGGATCGTGGCGTGCAGCCGCGGGCCCGCGTATTCGTCATTGATCGTGCGTCGGTATTCCCCGGCGATTTCCGAGAAGGCGCGGGCTTCTTTGGCGGAGCGCAGCGATCGCATCAGCGTATCGAGCTGACCCAGGATCCGGGGCGTGGGGTTGGTGGCCGCGCGAGCCGAGGCAATGCCGTTGAGCAAGCCGTCGAGTTCGTGATGTTCCAGGACGGTCGCTTCGTCGAACCGCTCGACGAATGCGCCCCGGTGATAGCGGGTGGACACGATCCCGTCGTGTTCCAGCTGCACCAGCGCCTCTTGGATCGGCACTCTGCTGACCCCTAAGCCGACCGCGATCTCGTTGCGATCGACGCGGTCGCCGCTGCGAAGTTTCCCCGTCAGAACCAGGTTGAGAATGTGCGAAACCACCTGGTCTTTTTCTTTGACCCCGTATTTTTTTGGCATCCGTTTCTTGAGTGCCTTTCCAACCGGTTCGGTCCACCTAGCGCAGAGAGTTTCTCATGTCTTGGCGCAGTGTTCAGCTCTTTGGTGGATGAATCGAAACCAAAACGGGGAGCGAATTCGAGCAGCGGCCCCTAGCGTCCGTCGCGCCACTTGCACAGCGCCTCGGCGGCGCCGAGGTCGTAATCCGGACCGCCACAGCCGACGGTCAGCATCGTGACGCCGAGGTTCACCAGCGCATCGGCGTTGGTGATCAGCTGGCCGCCCGAAACGTCGCCGCTGACCGCGGCCGAGCGTTCGATCGCGGCCGGGTCGCGGCCGACGTCGGCGCAGTGCCGCTCCAGGACCGCGGACTTGGCCGGGAGCTCGTCGGCCGAACTGAAGCTGTGCCAGACGTCGGCGTATTCGGCCACCAGCCGCAGGGTCTTGCGTTCGCCACCGCCGCCGATGAGCACCGGGATGTCGCGGGTCGGCGGCGGGTTCAGCTTGGCCAGCCGCTCCTTGATCCGCGGCAGGGCGCCCGCCAGGTCGTCGAGGCGGCTGCCGGCGGTGCCGAATTCGTAGCCGTACTCGTCGTAATCCTTTTGCTTCCAGCCCGAACCGATCCCCAGGACGAGCCGGCCCGCGGATATGTGGTCGACGGTGCGGGCCATGTCGGCGAGCAATTCGGGATTGCGATAGGAGTTGCACGTCACCAGCGCACCGATTTCGATGCGTGACGTCTGTTCGGCCCAGGCGCCGAGCATCGTCCAGCATTCGAAGTGCGGGCCGTCGGGATCGCCGTAGAGCGGGAAGAAGTGGTCCCAGTTGAAGGCGATGTCGACGCCGATGTCTTCACAGCGGCGAACCGCGTCGCGGAGCTGGCCGTAATGCGGGGCGTGCTGGGGCTGCAATTGCACGCCGATACGAACGGGACGGTCGGGAGTCATAACACCCACCGTAGGCTCAGCCCGCGTCGAGCACTCCGCGCAGGATCTCGATAAGCGCGCGGGGTTGGTCGCTCTGCACGGAATGGCCCGAATTGTCGACCACGTGCGCCGCTCGGAAATTGCTTGCGCGCCTGGCTAATTCGGCGGCATCGTCGTCCGTGACGAAGCCCGAGGAGCCGCCGCGGATGAGGGTGACGGGCGCCGACAGCCCGTCGACGTCGTCCCACAGGCCGTCGAAGTCGGGGAACTTGCGGATGGCGTCGTAGCGCCAGGACCAGTTGCCGTTGTCGAGGCGGCGGGAATTGTGGAACACGCCGCGACGCAGCGCCTTGACCTCGCGGTGCGGTGCCGCCGCGATGGTCAGGTCGAGCATGGCCTGGAAGCTGGGGAACTCGCGCTCACCGTGCATCAGCGCAACCGTGCCCTGCTGCTCTTTCGTCAGCTCGGAGTGGCGTTGTAACGCCGACGGGGTGACGTCGATCAGGACGAGTTCGTTCACGAGTTCGGGTGCCACCGCGGCCAGCCGGATCGCGGTCAGCCCACCGAGCGACATTCCGACGACGAGGTCGGCGCTCGGCGCGTGCTCGCGCACCGCCGGCAACAGGGCGTCGGCGTTCAGCTGCGGCGAGTAGTCGCCATCCTCGTGCCATGCCGAATGCCCGTGCCCGGGCAGATCCAGGGCCAGCGCCGGCTCACCGAGACCGACGATCACGGTGTCCCAGGTGTGCGCGTTCTGCCCGCCGCCGTGCAGGAAGACAATTCGCGGGGGACGGTCCAACGAGGGGGCGCCCCAGCGTAGCGCGCTGATCTTGCGCTCCGAGGCGCCGGATTCGACCCGCTTCACGTCGGGCAGCGGACCCGGAACGCCGGCCTGCTCAGCGTTTTCGGTAAGGAGCGAGAACTCCGACAATTCGGCGAGTCGGTCCTCAGATATCTCGGTCACGGTCTAAAGACACTACTTTGGACCGCGGGATGTGCGTCCAGGGTTTTGCGCGTGCATTCGGGGCGCCCTCAGCTCCCACCGCACACCCAAGCGGCCCGCAAAACAAGCGTGCGGTGAGGCCACCCAAGGCGACCCCACCGCACACCGGTACGGAGAGTTACCCCTCGATGATGAACTCTTCGAGTTGGGCCCGCGCGATGTCGTCGGGCAGTTGCTGCGGCGGGCTCTTCATCAGGTAGGCCGACGCCGGCACCACCGGGCCGCCGATGCCGCGGTCCTTGGCGATCTTGGCCGCGCGCACCGCGTCGATGATGACCCCGGCCGAGTTCGGCGAGTCCCATACCTCGAGCTTGTATTCGAGGTTCAGCGGAACGTCACCGAACGCGCGGCCCTCCAGCCGCACGTAGGCCCACTTGCGGTCGTCGAGCCAACCGACGTGGTCGGACGGCCCGATGTGCACGTCCTTGGTCTTGAACTCGCGCTGCAGGTTTGAGGTGACCGCCTGCGTCTTGGAGATTTTCTTGGATTCCAGCCGCTCGCGCTCCAGCATGTTGAGGAAGTCCATGTTGCCGCCGACGTTGAGCTGCATGGTGCGGTCCAACTGCACGCCGCGGTCCTCGAACAGCTTGGCCATGACGCGGTGGGTGATGGTCGCGCCGACCTGACTCTTGATGTCGTCGCCGACGATCGGAACGCCGGCGTCGGCAAACTTCTTGGCCCATACCGGGTCGGAGGCGATGAACACCGGCAGCGCGTTGACGAACGCCACGCCCGCGTCGATCGCGCACTGCGCGTAGAACTTGTCGGCCTCCTCGGAGCCCACCGGCAGGTAGGACACCAGCACGTCGACGTTGTTCTCCTTGAGGACCTTGACCACGTCGACCGGCTCGGCGTCGGACAGTTCGATGGTGTCGGCGTAGTACTTACCGATGCCGTCGAGGGTCGGACCGCGTTGCACAGTCACGTTGGTGGGCGGCACGTCGGCGATCTTGATGGTGTTGTTCTCCGACGCGAAGATCGCCTCCGACAGGTCGAACCCGACCTTCTTGGCGTCGACGTCGAACGCGGCCACGAACTTCACGTCGCGGACGTGGTACTGGCCGAACTTCACGTGCATCAGGCCGGGCACCGTGCTGTTCTCGTCGGCTTCGAGGTAGTACTGCACGCCCTGAACCAGCGACGAGGCACAGTTTCCGACGCCGACGATGGCGACTCGTACCTCTGTCGACGCCTCGGGCGCCCCGAACGGCTTGTGGTCACTCATAGGGCGTTCTCCTAACTTCTGTTACTTCTGTCTTAGGTGTTCTGGTTGCGGGTTCGTGCAGGGGTTTCACGTCTGTTCGGACAGGCCTGGCATCGCCCGCTCCGCCGCGATCAGCTCGTTGAGCCACTTGACCTCGCGCTCGCTGGACTCGAGCCCGAGCTGGTGCAGCTGGCGGGTGTAGCGGTCGAACGAGCTGCTCGCCCGCGCCACCGCTTCACGGAGCCCTTCACGGCGCTCCTCGACCTGACGGCGACGGCCCTCCAGGATGCGCATCCGCGCCTCCGCCGGCGTGCGGTTGAAAAAGGCCAGGTGCACGCCGAATCCGTCGTCGGTGTAGTTGTGCGGACCGGTGTCGGCCACCAGCTCGCCGAAGCGCTGCCGGCCCGCGTCGGTCAGTTGGTAGACCCGACGAGCCCGCCGGACCGGGGTGCCGGCAGGCGCGGCGTCCTCGGCAATCAGCCCTTCGGCCTGCATGCGCCGCAGGGCTGGGTACAGCGATCCGTACGAGAAGGCGCGGAATGCGCCGAGCAGGCCCGTCAACCGTTTACGTAGTTCATACCCATGCATGGGCGATTCGATCAGGAGCCCCAGGATGGCGAGCTCAAGCATCGATATACACCCCCTCGAAATGGCTGGGAACGACTAAGTACGGCTTCTCTCAGCTAATTGCTTTGACCGACTTAACGGTCCGACGCCTCGCGTCATCGTATCGTTTCGATATATTCGCCACAACACTACCTGCCGTTGGTGCGCTATTCGTCACACTGCCGCGGAGACCGCTAGGACGGCAGATTGATGCGTTTGATGGTGCCGTCACCTGCGAAAACGATGTATCCGCCGCCGTAGTCGCCCGACACGTACACCGACAGCGAGAGCGCGCCCGGGGTGGTGGGGTCGGTCGAGGGATCGATCACCAGATAGGTGGTCTTGATGTCGGACTTCTTCATCCGGAGGCTCTCCGGGGCGCCGCGCACCAGGCCCACGGCGGCGGCGATATCGAATTTGGAGAGGTCGACCGGGACGGGACCGTCGGTGCCGCTCTTGGCCGAGCTGGTGGGGTCTCCCCATCCGCCGCGGTAGTCGTAGGCCAGCATGCGCCGGTCGTCGGAGGGGTCGGGGCGGTCCAGCACCGCGTAGGTCGGGTAGATCACCAGCCGGAAGCCCATGGTGTCGCCGAACCTTTTGCGCGTTTGCTCCATCAGGCCTGTGAGGCCGCCGACCGACAGCAGCTGCGTGGGCGGCGTCAGCACGACCGGGGCGACGCCGTCGGGCTTGGCTCCGGGGTCCGTCGTGAAATCCAGCGGCGAGCGGGTGTTGCCGTAGACGGCCCAACCGATGCCGACGCCCAGCAGGACCGACACGAGCAAGGCGGCGGCCAGGCCGCGCCAGCCACCGAACTTCGGCAGCATCGACGACGTTGACGCCCACGGGTGGGCGGTCGACTGCAGGCCGGCGGTGTCGCCCTGCAGGTCGTCCACCAAGGCCCGCAGTTCGCCCAGCGTGACCGCGTTGGTCGCCGCGCTGACGCGTTCTCGGTGCTCTTGATCGGATATCTCGCCGTCGTTCAGGGCGGTGTCGAGGATCTGGCAGGCGTCCTGCCGGTCGCGGTCCTTGGCGCGGGTCGTCGACGTGGCGCCGGCAACCGCGCCGCGCGCCGTCGTCCCGAGCAATTTCGCCACGCCGATGATCGTAGAAGTCCCGTCCGGATCCGGCACAGGACGCCGACGGCCGATCGTCGCGGCACGGTCCGGCGACGGCGTCGGTTGCGTATCGGCGGTGCGGGCGGCCACGTACTCTGGTCAGCGTGCGACTGCAGCGACAAGTGGTGGACTACGCGCTTCGGCGGCGCTCCCTGCTCGCCGAGGTTTATTCGGGCCGCACCGGTGTAACCGAGGTGTGTGACGCCAACCCGTATTTGCTGCGCGCCGCGAAATTTCACGGGAAACAGAGCCAGGTGATGTGCCCGATCTGCCGCAAGGAGCAGCTGACCCTGGTGTCGTGGGTGTTCGGCGACCACCTGGGCGCGGTGTCGGGATCGGCGCGCACCGCCGAGGAGCTGGTGCTGCTGGCGACCCGCTTCCCGGAGTTTTCCGTCCACGTGGTGGAGGTGTGCCGAACGTGCAGCTGGAACCACCTCGTGAAGTCGTACGTGATGGGTGCGGCGCGCCCCCCCAAAGGCACCGGCGGCACCCGGACGGCGCGCAACGGCGCCCGCACGGCCATTGAGTAACGAAGGGCCCCACGACCAGTCGCCCAGTGACCTCAACGGATCGGCGACTGAGCGCGTGGGCAAGCACGCGAGCACCGACCGGCCCGGCACCCCTGACCGTCCGGATCCGCAGCGGCGCGACGCGCCCCAAGCGCCCGGCCGCCGCCGTCCGGTTCCGCCCGACGACCGGTTGACCACGATCCTGCCGCCCGTCGCCGATGACCGCGCACCACGCCGGCCCGACCCGATCCAAGAGGTGAAGGCCGCACTCGACCGCCCCGCGTCCGCGCCCCTGCAAAGCGACCCGATCGAAGAGGTCAAGGCCGCGCTGGACGGACGGGCGACCACCCCGCGCCGCAGCGAGCCGATGTCCGGGCGCCGCCCGCCCGAAGGGCCCCCACCCCCGCCCCGAGGGCCCGGTGGGCCTGGCGGACCGGGCGGACCTCGTGGCAGAGCCCCACGACCCGGGGTGGACTGGAACTGGACCCAGCAGATCAACTGGTTGTGGGTGCGACGCGCCGCCTACATCACGGCCGCGGCGCTGGTGCTGCTGCCGATCGTCACCTTCACCATGGCGTACTTCATCGTCGACGTGCCCAAACCCGGCAATATCCGCACCAACCAGGTCTCGACGATCCTGGCGAGCGACGGCTCGCAGCTCGCCAAAATCGTTCCGCCCGAGGGGAATCGGGTCGACGTCAACATCAGCCAGGTTCCGGTGCATGTGCGTCAGGCGGTGATTGCCGCGGAAGACCGCAACTTCTATTCCAACCCGGGCATTTCGTTCACCGGGTTCGCGCGGGCGGTCAACAACGACCTCTTCGGCGGCGACCTGCAGGGCGGCTCGACGATCACCCAGCAGTACGTGAAGAACGCGCTCGTCGGTTCGGCGCAGCACGGGTTCAGCGGGCTGATGCGCAAGGCCAAGGAATTGGTCATCGCGACCAAGATGTCGGGGGAGTGGTCCAAAGACGATGTCCTGCAGGCCTATCTGAACATCATCTACTTCGGTCGCGGGGCCTACGGCATTTCGGCCGCCGCGAAGGCCTATTTCGACAAGCCGGTCGAGCAGCTCACCGTCTCCGAGGGAGCGCTGTTGGCGGCGCTGATCCGGCGGCCCTCCTCGCTGGATCCCGCCGTCGATCCCAAGGGCGCCGCGGAGCGGTGGAACTGGGTTTTGGACGGCATGGTGGAAACCAAGGCGCTGTCGCCGAGCGACCGTGCGGCGCAGGTGTTTCCGGCGACGTTGCCGCCCGATCAGGCCCGCGCGCAGAACCAGACCACCGGGCCCAACGGGCTGATCGAGCGCCAGGTGGCCAAAGAGCTGATGGAGCTGTTCAACATCGACGAGCAGACCCTGAACACCCAGGGGCTGCAGGTCACCACGACGATCGACCCGAAGGCCCAGCAGGCCGCAGAGAAGGCGGTGTCGAAATACCTTGACGGGCAGGACCCCGACATGCGGTCCGCGGCGGTGTCGGTCGATCCGCACACCGGCGCGATCCGCGCCTACTACGGCGGTTCGGACGCCAACGGTTTCGACTTTGCTCAGGCCGGGCTGCAGACCGGATCGTCGTTCAAGGTGTTCGCTCTGGTTGCCGCGCTGCAACAAGGTATCGGGCTGGGCTACCAGGTGGACAGTTCACCGCTCACCGTCGACGGGATCAAGATCACCAATGTCGACGGGGAGAGTTGCGGCACCTGCAATATCGCCGAGGCGCTGAAGCTTTCGCTCAACACCGCCTACTACCGGCTGATGCTCAAGCTCAAGGGGGGACCGCAGGCCGTCGCCGACGCCGCACACCAGGCGGGCGTCGCGACCAGCTTCCCCGGTGTCGCGCACACGCTGTCCGAGGACGGCAAGGGCGGGCCGCCCAACAACGGAATTGTGTTGGGCCAGTATCAAACCCGGCCCATCGACATGGCATCGGCGTACGCCACACTGGCCGCGTCAGGTGTCTACCACCGGCCCCATCTGGTGCAAAAGGTCGTCAACGCCGAAGGCCAGGTGCTGTTCGACGCCGGCAACTCCGACAACAACGGTGAGAACCGCATCGACAAGGGCGTCGCCGACAACGTTACTGCCGCGATGGCGCCGATTGCCGGCTATTCGCGCGGGCACAATTTGGCCGGCGGTCGGCCCTCGGCCGCCAAGACCGGGACCGTGCAACTGGGCGACACCCAGGCGAACAAGGATGCCTGGATGGTCGGATACACGCCGTCGCTGTCGACGGCGGTCTGGGTGGGCACCGTGCAGGACAACGTGCCACTGGTGACGGCCTCGGGCGCGGAGGTCTACGGTTCCGGGCTGCCATCGGACATTTGGAAGGCGACCATGGACGGCGCCCTTAAGGGCACCCCCAACGAGACCTTCCCCAAGCCGAGCGAGATCGGTGGCTACGCCGGCGTTCCCGCCGCGCCGCCCCCGCCGGCACCGCCCGCGGTGACCGTCATCCAGCCCACCATCGAGGTGGCGCCCGGCATCACTATTCCGGTCGGCCCGCCGACGACGGTTACCAACGCGCCGCCGCCGCCTGGAGGCACCCAGCCGGGTGGCCCGCAACCACCCGGCGTCCCGCCGGGCGGCCCGCAAGCGCCCCCGCCGCCGCCGTGACCGGCGCGCGGCAGCAGGACAGCACCATCTCACCGCGGCCCCTGGCCGCCGATCTGCGCAGCGCCGACAATCGCGATTGCCCCAGCCGCACCGACGTTTTGGGCGCGGCGCTGGCCGATGTCGTCGGCGGACCGGTGGGCCGCCACGCGCTCATCGGCCGCACGAGGGTGATGACGCCGGTGCGGGTCATGTTCCTGATCGCGCTGGTGTTCCTGGCGCTCGGCTGGTCGACCAAGGCGGCGTGCCTGCAGAGCACCGGCTCGGGGTCCGGCGACCAGCGGGTTGCCAATTGGGAGAACCAACGGGCCTACTACGAATTGTGCTATTCCGACACGGTGCCCCTCTACGGCGCGGAGTTGTTGAGCCAGGGCAAGTTCCCGTACAAGTCGAGTTGGATCGAGACCGACGGCAGCGGCGCGCCGCAGACGCGCTACGACGGCCGGCCCGCGGTGCGCTACATGGAGTATCCGGTGCTGACCGGGGTCTATCAGTACGTGTCGATGGCGGTGGCCAAGACCTACACCGCGCTGAGCAAGGTCGCCCCGCTGCCCGTGGTGGCCGAGGTGGTGATGTTCTTCGACATCGCGGCGTTCGGGCTGGCGTTGGCCTGGCTGGCGACCGTCTGGGCGACCGCGGGCCTGTCGGGCCGGCGCATTTGGGACGCCGCCCTGGTGGCCGCCTCGCCGTTGGTGATCTTTCAGATATTCACCAACTTCGATGCTTTGGCAACGGCTTTCGCGATGGGCGGGCTGTTGGCCTGGGCACGGCGCAAACCGGTGTTGGCCGGTGTGCTGATCGGGCTGGGTGCCGCGGCTAAGCTCTACCCGCTGCTGTTCCTGGGCCCGATGCTGGTGCTGGGTATCCGGACCGGTCGCCTCGGCGCCCTGGCGCGCACGGCGGCGACGGCCGCGGCGACATGGTTGTTGGTGAATCTGCCGGTGCTGGTGCTGTTTCCGCGCGGTTGGTCCGAGTTCTTCCGCCTCAACACGCGGCGCGGCGACGACATGGACTCGTTGTACAACGTGGTCAAGTCGTTCACCGGCTGGCGCGGGTTCGATCCCGGGCTCGGCTTCTGGCAGCCGCCGACCGTATTGAACGCGGTCGTTGCGGTGTCGTTCGCGCTGTGTTGTGCGGCGATCGCGTATGTCGCGCTCACCGCCCCGCGACGGCCAAGGCTGGCGCAGCTTGTGTTCTTGGTCGTGGCGGCCTTCCTGTTGACCAACAAGGTGTGGAGTCCCCAGTTCTCGTTGTGGTTGGTGCCGTTGGCGGTGCTGGCGTTGCCGCATCGCCGAATCCTGTTGGCGTGGATGACGATTGACGCACTGGTCTGGGTGCCGCGGATGTACTTCCTGTACGGCAACCCGAACCGCGGGCTGCCGGAGCAGTTCTTCACCACGACGGTGTTACTGCGCGACATCGCGGTCGTTGCGCTGTGTGTGCTTGTTCTCCGGCAGATCTACCGGCCCGAGGAAGACCTGGTGCGCTGGGGCGGGCGCGTCGACGATCCGGCGGGCGGCCCCTTCGATCGCGCCTCAGACGCACCGCCTCGCTGGTTGCCCGACTGGCTGCGTCCGCCGGGCGTGCGCCGCCCGACGGCGCCGGCAGCCGAACCGGACAAGGAAGCGGTGGCCGCGGCGCCATGACCCGCGCCGACGACGATGGTGCCGGCGTAGCCGGGATAGGTGGGGGCACCTCCCGCTTGCGGGGGAGAGTGGCGCCATGACTTTAGTCGCGATCCCGCTGTTTCCGCGGTTCACCGCCTTGGATGCCGTGGGCCCGTACGAAGTGCTGCAACGCATTCCATCGATCGAGGTCGTGTTCGTCGGGCACCGCCGCGGCGAGGTGCGCACCGAAAACGGCATGCTCGGCGTCGCCTGCGATGCGGCCTTCGATGAAGTCGGCGCCCCCGACGTGGTGGTCGTGCCGGGCGGGATCGGAACCCGCCAGCTGATCCACGACGACGCTATCCGCGCCTGGCTTCGATCGGTGCACCCCAACACCACGTTCACCACCTCGGTGTGCACCGGGGCGTTGTTGCTGGCCGCCGCGGGCCTGCTCGACGGGCTCACCGCGACGACCCATTTCAGTGCTGCGGATTTGTTGAACGAGTTGGGCGCACGTTACGTGCCCGAACGAGTTGTCGAGCACCTGTCGCAGCGAATCATCACCGCCGCCGGTGTATCCAGCGGCATCGACATGGCCCTACGGTTGGTCGAGCTTCTTGTCGACCGACAGGCCGCGCAAGCCGCTCAATTGTTGATCGAATACGACCCGCAGCCGCCGTTCGACTCCGGGTCGCTCGCCAAGGCCGACGACGCGACGAGGGCCAGGGCGAAGGAATACACCGAACGCCGAAAGTAAGGCCCCGGTCCGACGGATTTTTCGGGCCGGCCCCCCGTCCGGTACCCTGGTGCGGTTGCCGACGCAGGCGACCCTCCTGCCACGGAACGACCGTGGCCGCTTGAGACCAGAGGAGGTGGTGAGGTTTCCATGCGTCCATACGAAATCATGGTCATTCTTGACCCCACGCTCGACGAGCGCACCGTTGCCCCGTCCTTGGAGACGTTCCTCAACGTCGTCCGCAAGGATGGCGGGACCGTCGACAAGGTCGACATCTGGGGCAAGCGCCGCCTGGCCTACGAGATTGCCAAGCACGCCGAGGGCATCTACGTCGTCGTCGACCTGAAGGCCGAGCCGGCGACGGTCTCCGAGCTCGACCGCCAGCTCAGCCTCAACGAGTCGGTGTTGCGCACCAAGGTGATGCGCACCGATAAGCACTGACTGCCGAGTGTCGTCGGAGCTGCGTACGCTCAGCGGGAACACACTGATGTCTATCCCCCGTCCAAAGGCGACGAACAGGGTGGAACGAGGAGGAACCTGTGGCTGGTGACACCACAATCACCGTTGTCGGCAACCTGACCGCCGACCCCGAACTGCGGTTCACTCCCTCGGGTGCCGCCGTGGCGAACTTCACCGTGGCGTCGACGCCACGGATCTATGACCGCCAGAGCGGGGAATGGAAGGACGGCGAGGCGCTGTTCCTGCGGTGCAACATCTGGCGGGAGGCCGCCGAGAACGTGGCGGAAAGCCTCACTCGCGGTGCCAGGGTGATCGTCACCGGGCGGCTTAAGCAGCGTTCGTTCGAGACCCGTGAGGGCGAGAAGCGCACCGTCGTCGAGGTCGAGGTCGATGAGATCGGGCCGTCGCTGCGGTACGCCACCGCCAAGGTCAATAAGGCCAGCCGCAGCGGGAGCGGGGGCGGTGGCTTCGGCGGGGGCGGTGGCTCGCGCCCGGCGGCGGCCCCGGCGGCCCAGCCGAGTGGCGGGGACGACCCGTGGGGCAGCGCCCCGGCCTCGGGGTCCTTCGGCGGCGGCGACGACGAGCCACCCTTCTAAAACACAAAACTTCAGACCAGTAACAAACGGAAAGAAAGACAGACATGGCCAAGTCCACCAAGCGGCGCCCGGCTCCGGAAAAGCCGATCAAGGCGCGCAAATGCGTCTTCTGCGCCAAAAAGGGTCAAGCGATCGACTACAAGGACACCACCCTGTTGCGCACCTACATCAGCGAGCGCGGAAAGATCCGGGCGCGCCGCGTCACCGGCAACTGCGTGCAGCACCAGCGCGACATCGCCATCGCGGTGAAGAACGCGCGCGAGGTGGCCCTGCTGCCCTTCACCTCCTCGACGCGGTAGCCGCCGAGAGCCAACCGAAAGTACTGAACAATGAAGCTGATTCTGACGGCTGACGTCGATCACCTCGGGACCGTCGGCGACGCGGTCGAGGTCAAGGACGGGTACGGCCGCAACTTCCTGCTCCCACGCGGCCTGGCCATTTTGGCCTCGCGCGGCGCGCAGAAGCAGGCCGACGAGATTCGCCGGGCCCGCGAGACCAAGACAGTGCGCGACCTCGAGCACGCCAACGAAATCAAGTCGGCGATCGATGCGCTGGGCCCCGTCCCACTGCCGGTGAAGGCCGCGGGCGACACGGGCAAGCTGTTCGGCTCGGTGACCGCCGGTGCCGTCGTCGCGGCCATCAAGAAGGCTGGCGGACCCAACCTCGACAAGCGGGTCGTCCGCCTGCCCAAGACGCACATCAAGTCCGTCGGCACCTATGCGGTCTCGGTGCACCTGCACCCCGAGATCGACGCCGAGGTCGCGCTCGACGTAGTCGCGGATAGCTAACTAAGTAGCGTTTGCCGAACCTTTGGTGCTCGGCGCGGGCTTCGCGGCGGCTTTGGACCGCGGCCGCGTTTGCTCGGCTGGCGAACTCTTTCAGGGGTCCCGCCGAGCGATCCTCTTAACCACCTGGTAACTCGCCGAAAATATGGCCGAAAGCCAACACGCCCGACGCAGTAACCTGCGACGACACGCCGTAGAGATTCCTGTCCACACCGATTGAGGTGAGTTGTACTGCTCTTATCAGCAGCGATGTAGCGGAGTCTCGAATTAATCCACAGGTTCTCCACACCCCGTTCAACACAGGTGTCGAAGGATATGCACACACGATGCACAGCCTTATAAACAGTGGCCCTTTCAACTACTGGCCAGCAACGTTTACGGTCGTCCCGGCGCGATGCGATATGGGTTCATGTGGTCGTTGGATGTCGGCGCCTTGACTTAAGCTCTGAACGTCGGTTCGAATATATGTTCGGGTACTCGTGTTAGGGGAGGTGAGAGTCCGTGGCGGTCGTCGATGACCTCGCGCCTGGCATGGATTCGTCGCCACCGAACGAAGAGTTCGGCCGACAGCCCCCGCAGGACCTCGCCGCGGAGCAGTCGGTGCTGGGCGGGATGCTGCTGAGCAAGGACGCGATCGCCGACGTCCTGGAGCGGCTGCGGCCCGGCGACTTCTATCGCCCGGCGCACCAAAACATCTATGACGCGATCCTCGACCTCTACGGGCGGGGCGAGCCGGCCGACGCCGTGACGGTCGCCGCGGAACTGGACCGTCGCGGCATGCTGCGCCGCATCGGCGGCGCGCCCTATCTGCACACCCTGATCTCGACGGTGCCGACGGCGGCCAACGCGGGCTACTACGCAGGCATCGTCGCCGAGAAGGCGCTGCTGCGCCGGCTGGTGGAGGCCGGGACGCGGGTCGTGCAATACGGCTACGCGGGCGCCGAGGGCGCCGACGTGGCCGAGATAGTCGACCGCGCGCAGGCCGAGATCTACGACGTCGCCGACCGCCGGATGTCCGAGGACTTCGTCCCCCTCGAGGACCTGTTGCAGCCCACCATGGACGAGATCGACGCCATCGCGTCCAGCGGCGGGGTGTCGCGTGGCGTGCTGACCGGTTTCACCGAGCTCGACGAGGTGACCAACGGCCTGCACCCCGGGCAGATGATCATCGTGGCGGCGCGACCCGGCGTGGGTAAGGCGCTGGCGCTGAAAACGCCCCTGCCGACGCCGGGCGGTTGGACAACGATGGGAGACGTCGCGGTCGGCGAGGAGCTGCTCGATGCCGACGGGCAGCCGACGCGGGTGGTCGCCGCGACGGACGTGATGCTGGGACGCCCCTGCTATGAGGTGCAGTTCTCGGACGGGACAGTGATCACCGCGGACGCCGCGCATCAGTGGCCGACGACTCGCGGCATCCGGACATCGGCTCAGCTGCGCAGCGGCTGGGACGCGATTGCGGCGGCCGGCACGACGCCGCACTACGCCAACCTTGGGACGACGGCCTTGTTGGCTCCTGCCCTGCAGATCACCTCGGTGCGCCGAGTGGAAAGTGTGCCGGTGCGCTGTGTCCAGGTGGACAACGCCGCGCGTCTTTATTTGGCCGGCCCTGGGATGGTGCCGACGCACAATTCCACGCTGGGTCTGGACTTCATGCGGTCGTGTTCCATCAAGCACCGGCTGGCCAGCGTCATCTTCTCGCTGGAGATGAGCAAATCCGAGATTGTGATGCGGCTGCTGTCGGCCGAGGCCAAGATCAAGCTCGCCGACATGCGTTCGGGCCGCATGAGCGACGACGACTGGACACGCCTGGCGCGGCGGATGAGCGAAATCAGCGAGGCGCCACTGTATATCGACGACTCGCCCAACTTGACCATGATGGAGATCCGGGCCAAGGCGCGCCGGCTGCGGCAAAAGGCCGACCTGCGGCTGATCGTCATCGACTACATGCAGCTGATGACGTCAGGCAAGAAGCACGAGTCGCGCCAGGTGGAGGTGTCCGAATTCTCAAGGCACCTCAAGCTTTTGGCGAAGGAACTCGAGGTTCCGGTGGTGGCGATCAGCCAGCTCAACCGCGGTCCGGAGCAGCGCACCGACAAGAGGCCGATGCTCGCCGATCTTCGCGAGTCGGGTTCGCTAGAACAAGATGCCGACGTCGTCATCCTGCTGCACCGGCCGGACGCGTTCGAGCGCGATGATCCGCGTGGGGGAGAGGCGGATTTCATTCTCGCCAAACACCGCAACGGTCCGACCAAGACGGTTACGGTCGCGCACCAACTGCACCTGTCGCGCTTCGCCAACATGGCGAGGTGACGTAAATGTCTTGTGACTTCTCAAGTTTGATGTCCATTTCTCCCATTCCAAATGTCCACCCGATGTCCCATTTGACATCAAGGTGAGAATGCTGCCTTGGCTTGTGCGAGCAGTTAGCTGACCGTAGCGATGCGGCGTTGCCCTTTTGGAACCAGGTGCATCCGGGTGTGAGCACTTCGTATTAGTTCTGGTCTTGGAGACAGTGCAGGAAGCCGCCGGATACGACGACCACGTAGTAGTCGCTTTCGTCGATGGCGAGATAACAAGCAGCTGAACGATGTTGGCGCTGGGGCGATGGCAGCGGCCAGAGGTAGATCGGCGATGGGCTCACGACTGCCCTTGGTGCGTGGGTGCCGGTTAGCAGGTGCTCGATGGGAGGCGTGGGGCTTGTTAACCACGCAGGGAAAAGGCATCACGCATCGTGTCGACGGCTTCCTTGTCGCCGTCGAAGCGGACTCGACGCAGCGCGGACTTGCGGGTGGCGGCGTCGCCGCCGAGGCGGATGGCGATGAGGTCTGCGGCGGCTGCGGTGACAATAACGCCGGGTTCGCCGCGAGCGCTGGCGAGATGCCCGTTGGTGACGGCGAATTCGAAACGCCGACCGTCGATGTCGATGCGGTAGGTGGTGTTCAGGTTGGCTGCGGCGGCCGGATCGAAGGCCAGAAGCACGCCCGCGAGGAATCCGTTGAGCGGTGTGACCGCGCTGCTGTCCATGGGATCGAGCTTGTCCAGGCCGAATCGGGCGATCGCCTGCACGATGGGAAGCACGCGCTGCCAGGCGCTGTCGGTGAGCGTGTACACGGTGCGCCCGATCGGCGCGGGCAGGTCGGTGCGGTCGATCAGCCCGACGTCTTGGAGCTCTTTGAGGCGTTGTGCGAGCAGGTTGGTGGCGATGCCGGGCAGTTCCGCCCGCAGGTCGCTGTAGCGGCGGGGGCCGCCGATGAGTTCGCGCACGATGAGCAGTGTCCAGCGTTCGCCGATGATGTCCAGACCACGCGCAATGGGGCAGTTCTGGTTGTAGACCCTGGTCTTCACGACACCACTTTAACAAGTTCCAAACCATTAATCCACCAGTCGATTGATTTGTTTGTGTAAATGGTTTACTGTCATGCCCGTGCTTCGTGTGGTGTCAGTTGTCGGACTCGGGCGGAAGCTCGACAACGCGATAACTTCTTCGGCATTGCCCTCCTATCGGTCTCACCGGGCCGCGTCTGCCAGGCAAATGACCGAGCCGGCTTCCCGAAGATAGAATATCGATGGTTATGCTATAAATAGCTTTGTCATGAGATATCCGGCAGACCAGAAGGTCAAGGCGCGCGCGGCATTGCTGCGTGCGGGCACGCGGTCGATGAAGGTCGCCGGCTTCAACGGGATCGGCGTGGATGGGCTAGCCGCTGCGGCGGACGTGACCTCCGGAGCGTTTTATTCGAACTTCGCCAATAAGGAAGCGATGCTCGAGGCGATCATCGAGGCCGCCGTCGGTGAGCCGTTCCTTTCCGACACGGAGTCCGGCAGCAAGACGGAGCGCCGGTCGAAGCTGAAGAGCTTTCTCGCGGAATACCTCAGCACCTACCACGTGGAAAACCCGGGCGACGGATGTGTGATGCCGACCCTTAGCGCCGACGTCGCGCGGGCGGGAGTGTCCACCCGAGAGGCGTACGAACACAAGATCACCGCGCTGGCACAGCGGGTGGCCGATGTTCTCGACGGAGCCGATCGGGAGCGGCGTGCATGGAGCGTCGTCGCGCTGATGGTGGGGGCGGTGTCGATCTCGCGCGCGATGGCCGACCCCGCCACGCAGGCAGACGTGATCGACGCCGCGAGCGAGACCGCGGACAGGCTCATCTCACCCGGCAAGCGACGCACATGAGTGGAGGCGGCATGTGGACATCGAGTGCTTGGAAAGCCGCCCCGGCAAGCCTAGGTATCGCCATGGTCTTGTTTTGCGTTGTGCCGGGCGGCAACTCGATCGCCGCGCCGGACGACGAAGCTGCGACAATGCAGCGGCAGCGGGCCATCGTCGGCGCCTTCGCGACCGCCATCGTGCACGACGACCACGCCGGAATCGCCGAACACGCCACCCCCGATATTGTCTGGACTATCCCCGGCTCCAGTGTGGTGGCCGGCAGGGCGACTGGAATCGACGACGTCACCAGGCTGGCCGACACGTTTGCCCAGTACGGGCTGCACATCTCGCCGCGCGGATTTGCTTTCGGTCAAGACACCGTTGCGGTCACACTGCACGACACCGGTGAACACAATGGCAAGCGGCTCGAACAGGACGTGGTCAACGTGCTCACCATCCGTGACGACAAGATTTCTGAGGTCACAGCGCATTTGACCGACATCGGGTCATTTGACGCGTACTTCTCCTAACCAGAGGTTCCTCGCGGCCCATCCCACTGCAGCTTCACCGATCCTAGGCTAGCCATAGTATAACGATCGCTATATAGTGGTCGTTATACTATGGACGACGAAAGGAAAGCGATGGCAAGCCAGCAAGCGATCGAGTTCGCCGACTTCTACGCCGAGATCGGCACGCGATCCTCGAATCCCAATTTCGAGCTGGAGACGATCCGCGACGTCACCGAGAACATCCATCTGGCGACGAAGGAACCCGAGGGCGTGACCTACGCCGAGGTGGACGCCGGCGGAGTCGAGGCGCTGTGGTGTATCCCGGTCGACAGCGACCCCGAGTCGGTGCTGCTGCACACGCACATGGGCGGCAGCGTGCTGATGTCGATGCATTCGGACCGAAAAGCTGCCGCGCACATTGCGAAAGCAGCGGGCGTGCGATCGCTGGTGTTGAACTTCCGGCGTTCCCCGGAGCACAAGTACCCAGCGCAGGTTGAAGATGTGGACGCCGCCTACCGCTGGCTGCTTGACCAGGGCTACCGGCCCGACAAGATCGGCAGTGTCGGCCACTCGATCGGCGGCTATCTCGCGGTCGAACTTGCACTGCGGTTGCGTGATCGGGGCGAGGCACTGCCCGGTGCCGTGCTGTCCATCTCGCCGTGGACCGACGCCACGCTGTCGGGGGACTCCATCGAGACCAACGCCGAGCGAGACAAGCTGCTCACCCGGGGATTGCTCGAGCTGTTCCGGTCGTGCTGGCTTGATGGAACCGGCGTGGAATTCACCGACCCGCAGGTGCATCTGCTCGGGGCCGACCTGTCCGGGCTGCCCCCGACCGCGGTGTACTACGGCGAATACGAGCTCCTCGCGTCCGACGCCATCGCCTTCGCGCGGCGGGCGAAGGAGGCAGGCAATGACGTCCTCGTCCGGCGGGTCGACGAGGGGCAGCACTCCTTCATCATGGGGGCGGGCCGCGTCGACGAGGTCGACCGCGCGATCGCCGAGATGGGTCGCTGGCTGCGCTCCGTGCTTGGGCTCCAGACGGCCGTGGCCTGACAGGTATGCAGCCGTTCGAACTGACGTTGCCCGCCGCCGCACGGGAGATTCGGGTCAAGGCGCTACCGCCGGTCGAGCCGGAGACCAACGCGTTCAGCAACGTCACCGCCGAGCTGGCCGCCAACGCCGCGGCGGCGGCCGAACGCAAGTTCTCAGGCGGCCGATACCGCGGCCCGCGCGGAAAGCGTTGTGGGAGTACGCAGTTGGCGGCCGCGGTTCGTTTTCGAATGGGCTTGAACTGCTCAGCCTATCCACACGTGATCTAGGTATCTGCCGATATACCCAGTTCTGTTAAGTCAGGAGACCTTGGTGAATACTGAGTTGAAGCCGCGTTACGACGTCATCGTGTGCGGCGCTGGATCGTCAGGATCGGTGATCGCCGGCCGGTTGGCCGAAAACCCCGACATCACGGTCTTACTTTTGGAGGCTGGCGGCAGCGACGACGTCCCTAGCGTGACCGACGCAAGCCAATGGCCGTCGAACCTTGGCAGCGAACGCGATTGGGAATTCACGTCCGAGCCAGACCCGCGGCTTCACGGCCGCGCGATCCCGTTTTCGATGGGAAAAGTGCTCGGCGGCGGGTCCAGCATCAACCTGATGATCTGGGCGCGCGGACACCGCAGCGACTGGGACCACTACGCCTCGGAGTCCGGCGAGTCGGCCTGGAGATACCAAGCAATCCTCGACCTCTACCGGCGGCTCGAGGACTGGCACGGCATCGGCGAGCCAAACCATCGGGGCAGGGGCGGGCCGGTGTTCGTCCAGCCGGCACCCGATGCGCACCCGCTTGCCGCGGCGACCCTTCAGGCGGCCAGGGCCATCGGCATTCCCACCTACCAGAGCCCCAACGGCCGCCTGATGGAGGAGATCCGCGGCGCCGCCATCACCGATCTGCGCTGGCGCGACGGAAAACGCCTATCGGTGTTTCGCACTTATACCGCCCCGCGTCAACAGCAGCCGAATCTGACCGTGGCCCCGCACGCACTGGTCACCCGCGTGATCTTCGAAGGCAATCGGGCCGCCGGTGTCGAGATCGTCCACGGCGGCTCAGTGCATCGAATAGCTGCCGACGCTGAGGTCGTCCTGTCGCTGGGCGCCATTCACACACCGAAGGTGCTGATGCAGTCCGGCATCGGCGACGAAGACGAATTGCGTCGAGTCGGCATCACCGTTCGGCAGCACCTGCCCGGGGTCGGACGCAACCTTCAGGACCACTTCGGGTTCGACTGCGTGTGGGAGTTTCCCGAGAACATTCATGGCAGCACTCAGGTGGGTGCGACATTGTTCTGGGACTCCGGAGCTGCCGATGTCGACGGACCCGACTTGTTCGCGTGTTTGGGGCCTTTCCCAAAAGCCACTGCGGAAAATGCCGCGAAATACGAGCTGCCGCAGAATAGTTGGGTCTTATTCGGCTCACCAACGCACCCCCGCAGTCGGGGTCGGATTCGATTGTCGGGTCCCGACCCGGCCGACCCTGTGCTTATCCAAGCCAACGCGCTCGCCGACCCCGAAGAACTCAAGACCGCCATCACCTGCATCGAAACCCTCCGTGAGATCGGCAACTCCGCCGAGCTTCGGCCGTTCGTCGCGCGCGAGATCATGCCGGGCGACCTGACCGGCGCTGAACTCGAGACATATCTGCGGGACGCCGTAACCACCTACTGGCACGAATCCGGTACCGCCAAGATGGGCCGCGACACCATGTCGGTGGTCGACGGACACCTCAAGGTTTACGGCGTCGAGGGCCTGCGCGTCGCCGACGCATCGATCATGCCCCGCATCAGCACCGCCAACACCATGGCGCCCTGCGTCGTCATCGGCGAGCGCGCTGCGCAATTCATCAAAGCCACAAACCGAATCTGACCCGCGATCCATCTGATGAGGGCAGGCAGCCAAAACGGCCTCTCGAAGGGTGCTCAAAACGTTCGCCGGTTAGGCGCCCGAGAACCAACACCGAACCCGTCTTCCTCCCAGGGATGGGACACGAGCTCATGTTAGAGCCAGGATCGGCCACGGTCGTGGACACCATTATTTCTTCGCTAGGCTCGCGACAACTGTGACCCTCGGCGCCTACTTGACGGCGCAATAATCAACGGTATGCCGCCACTCGTCCCTGACCGGATTGAAGGGCTAGAGGTGCTCCAACGGTCGATCGACGATGTCATGGGTGCGAGCGCCAACATCGATTGGTCGGTTTGTATTCGAGATGGCGCGGGCCACGACCTAGCCTCTCGTAATGCCGAGCGCCCGATGAAGACTGCGAGCATCGGCAAGCTGCTGCTGCTGCTCGAGGTCGCACGGCAATGCGCGAGGGGCGAGCTCAGCGGCGCTACGTTGCTCGACCGGGATCCAGCGCTCTTGGTCGCCGATTCGGGGATCTGGCAGCACCTTCTCGTCGAGCGACTGTCCATCCGGGATCTCTGCGTTCTGATTGCCAGCGTCAGCGACAACCTGGCGACAAATGTCCTGCTCAAGAGGGTGGGCTTGCGCAAGCTTCGCGACCTTGCCGAATCCCTCGGCTTAGTCCACACGGCGCTGCTGGACTACGTCAGGGATCACCGAGGCCCAGATGACCCGGCGATACTGTCGACCGGCTCAGCATCCGAGTTGTCGCACCTGATGACTCAGCTGGGTCGCAAAGAGCTGATATCCCCGACGGTTTCAGAACAGGTGAACGCCTGGCTGGCAACCTCCGTAGACCTATCCATGGTCGCGGGCGCATTTGGGCTTGATCCGCTGGCCCATGCGACGTCGGATCGAAAGTTCTTTGTTCGTAACAAAACTGGTGCTGACGCAGGTATCAGCGCAGATGTCGGGACGATCGGGCGAGACTCCGTCTGGTTTAACTATGCGGTGATCGCCAATTGGGATGCCTCTGACCGAAGCGTCCGAGACGAGGTGCTGGCGGGAATGCATGCCGCGGGCACAGCGCTGAGGACCATGATCGAAAGCGCTTCGTGAACGTGATCCCGGAAGGGACCGTGCTCCGGTGAGCCGACACGGCCTGTCGCGTGCTGAATTCCATTGCCCACATGATCGTCGACGACGGGACGGCGCTCGCACCGGCGATGCATATCGACTACCAAGACAGGTTTCTTATCGAAGTTGCCCAGGTCGAGCATCCCGGTGTCCACTTGAAATTCGCAGTTGGGCTCTTCGGCCCCCGGGTTCGTGCCCTGCAGTTGGTGTGGGCTGACGACAAGGGCCGTTGGTCTTGGGATGCGGGGTGGGGGCACGGCCGGTGTCGGCAGCCGGTGCTCGGTGTCCGTGCGGACTGCCCGGGCTCGGGCGCCTAGCGACGACTTCGATCTGCCGCGCAATCTGCCGGGCTGAATCGACCCCGGTTAGGTAATCGACCAGAATTCGAGCAGGGTGCGCAACGTCGCGACAAGGGGGAGTGGTTGGTCGAGCATCGGGTGGTGGCCGGCCTCGGCCAGCTCGACGAAAGGCCCCCGCAGCTGGAGCATGGAGCGGATTCGTTCGGCCATGGCGGGCGGCACCAGTCCCGATTCGCAACGCACATAGCCCAAACGGCAACGCATTTCGGCCATCATGGTTTCCAGCGATTCTTCATCCGAGGTTGTCGGCGCAAGAAGGTCACCACCGAAAATCGCCGGGTCGAACTTCCAATTCCAGCCCCCGGTGGTCTTCCGCACCGACTCGACCGCGATATGCCGCCGGATGTAGGGGAGTATCACCTGCTGCGAGGGCACCGCCGTAAAGCGTTGCAGGATCTCGTCTCTCGTCCGATACGGGGTGTGCTTGCGGTTGCGTAACCGCGCTTCCTCGGGGGAACGATCCCACAGCGGCGAGTCGATCACGATCATGCTGTTGATTTGATTACCGCAACTCATCGCCGCTGTGGCCGCGATCCAGCCGCCCATGCTGTGGCCGACGATGGTCGGTCGCCCCGATGCCCCGGCGGCTGTGGAAACTGCCATCACTTCGTCCGCCCATGTCTGCAGGTCGTAGTTGTTACGCGTGCCGCTGTCGCCGTGGCCGGACAGATCGGGTGCGATCACGCGATGGGTGCGGGACAAGAACGGCGCGATGTGGTTCCACCAACCGGAGTGGGCGGCGCCGCCGTGGACCAGCACGACCGTGGGTTGGTCTGCGGCGCCCCAGGCGCGTAAGTGAATGCGGCAACCGTCGACGTCGACGTCGCAATGGTCCGGTCGCTGGGCCAGCGCCGCGGTGAACCAGGACGGTTCAGTTTCCACCCGGCGCGAACGGGAAAACAGGCTCCGACCTCCGTGTGCACGTAAACGCAGCTCAGTGGACGCCCTACCTTAACTGCAGTCAAACTCCCTGGGAAACGCGCGCCCACCGCCAAGACGCTCTGCGTGTACGCAAGTCGAGTAGTCGACTACGCATGTGAAGCGGCCCGGCAGCTGACACTCTGTTGCCGTCCAGTACTGCCTGAACCGGAGGACGGCGATGGATGCCGTCACCAAGGAGCGAATTGTGAACCGAGGAGCCCGATTCTAATGACCGCAGCCATGGCTACTCACCAGACGTTCCCCGACTACTACTGCGACCTCGCCGGCGACGGCATCTACATCGAGTACTGCGTCACCCCACCGCGGATCCCCGGCAGGCCGCCCTTCGTGCTCAGATACGACAACGGCTGGCAGACGCTCAACTTCGAGCGCGAGCAGATCCGCAGTACGTTCGTGGCCGACCTGGGCTGGACTCTGAGCGTGACGACGCACGAACTCGGCGATGCCGGTTCGGTCACCGCAACGATTCTCTTCCCAACCGTCGTAATGCCCCCGACAGGAGGGGAAATCCCGGTGCAGTCGATGCTGATCATCGCCACCCACGAGATCCCCGCTGTGGTGACGCTTCCCGGCCAGCGTGACCATTACCGGATAACCGCCCTCACCGGCCGCGCCCAAAAGATGCGCCTGTATTAGACGAAAGCGGCTGGCCGCTCCCGCCCGCGAGAGAGTTCGGCCAGGGCCTGGCAGAGCTTCCTGATCAACCGGCGATTGTGGCGGCGGGCTCAGCGGCTGGGGGGACCTGAAAATCAGGGTCCGTTATGAATTTCCGCTCGAACTGCGAGGTTGTGCGGACAGCTTGGTAATCAGCCGCCGCATACTGCGGCCGAGTGATCGCGGAACGTGATCGGGATCCATCAGCTCGTTCTCGGCCAGCGCGCTGTCCTCGCCGGCCACCGTCCGCCCGGTGAATCGCCGCAATGTCTTGCCCTGCCCACGCAGCGTCTCGACTGTCGCCAGAAACGACCTATCCTTCCGCATCGTCCCCTCGAACTCGTCGACGGAAATCCCCAGATGCTCGCACACCAGTTGTTGCCGCACCGACTCGATCGTCCGCCGGATATGTTCGTGCGCTTGGCTATTCGGGTCCGCTTCGACGGCGAGGTCGCACTCGCTGTCGAACCCCATCGACCGGTTGTTGAAGTTCGACGAGCCGACGCGCAACAGCCAATCGTCGACGACCAGTATCTTCGAGTGAATGTAAATCTGTGACCCGCCGTCGGTCACCGCCCAGTAGACGCCCAGACGGCGGTATTCGTCTGCCGCCCAGAGTTTTTGGATGAGTCGGTGGCGTGCGCTGTCCATCGTCTCGCGCTCGAGCCGGTTCAGCCCGCGGCGGGGTAGGACGATGACGATCTCCGGGCCGTCCTGCTCTTTGAGCCGAGCGGCCAGTGCCTCGACCACCTGTCGGGCCGCCAGGTACTGGTTCTCCAGATAGATGGTGTGACGTGCCGCCGCAATCGCCGCGAGGTTGAGCGCTTCCACCTCGCGAACCTCGTCGCGGCCACCGAATGTGGGCAAGGTGCGCGCGATCCCGACCTCGACGTCGCGCAAGATGGGCGGCAAGCCGCCGGGCCATACGTCGCGCGCAGACTCGATCGGGGCCAGCGACTCCTCGGTCGCGGTCCGCCATCTGTCCCGGGCGACCTCCGCGAGCGCGGCCGCCGCGGCGCCGTCCACCGCGGCCGCGACCTCGTGTCGCGGACCGTACCTGCGGCCGAGCGCGCGGCGAAATCGATTGTCGTGCTTGTGCTCCGGAGTGTCCCAGCGATCCAGTGTGAGGTCGATGCCGCCGCAGAACGCGAGGACGTCATCGACGACCACGATCTTCTGGTGATGGACCGCGCCGGTGGGCCGTGCCCCGTCGATGGCCAGGCGCAATCGGCTGCTGCTCAGTCGATTCACAACCGACACGGGCGTGACGCCGTACCACAGGCCGTCGAACACGGGCAGCAGGCGGAGGTTGGACTTCAGTACGTAGATTTCGAGGGTCGGGCGTCGCCACAGCAGCCAGTAGAGAAAGGCGCCCAGCTGGTTCGGGCCGGCGAGCTTCTTTCCTCCTCGTTCGAACGCCGTCCTGGCGTCGAAGTCCCAGCCGATCAAGATGATTCGATGTCGGGCCCGCAGCATCGCCGCCTTGACCTGGCGAAAGTAGTCGGCGGCGTCGATGATGCAGGCCAGCTGGTCGGCGCGCTCGACGCGCCAGCAGGTCCGTCCGGTGATGGGCAGGGGCTCGTCGCGCATACGCGGTCTGTCTATCACACGAGCGTCCGGTCGCCCGGCGACTGCGGCCGGCCTGCGTACAGTCATGAACTGTGAACGTTGACGCGATTGCCTTCAGCGAGCAGTGGGTGGCGGCATGGAACGCCCACGACGTCGAATCCGTGCTGAAGCACTTCCACGAAGACGTGCTGTTCACCTCGCCGGTGGCGGCCGAGCTGCTCCCGGAAACGGCGGGGCTGGTTCGCGGCAAGGCCGCGCTGCGGCATTACTGGACTCGGGCCTTGCAGCGCATTCCCGACCTTCGGTTTGCCGTCGAGGGGGTCTACCTGGGCATCGATACCATCGTCATCGCCTACCGAAACCAAGCCGACAAGCTGATGAACGAAGTCTTACGGTTCGACGGCGACGTGGTGATCGAGGGGCACGCTACGTACCTCGTTCGTCGGTAACCACGGTCGGTCCTGCTCTTTCGACTCGGCGGGCTGGAGCGTCCCAGTCCGATCGAGCGCCGAGCCGCCCACTCGCGGCGGCGAGACCTACCGCGTGCTCTCGTCGGGAAGATCGCGCCGGGACTGGTGCAGCGCGGGTCCGTCCGGGTCATCGTCCTGGTGCTCCAGTTTCTCCTGAAGCTCCCGCTGCTCCTCGGTCGCTTTCCGAGCGTCTTCGGGTGCCGGCGGCGGGTCGATGTTGACTTGTTGATCCACGCGAGATCTCCCTCGAGCTTCGACGGCTGTTCCTGGGAGGATCTCCCCGATCACGCGATCCGAAACCGGACAGTCACGACGACGGGCCTGATCGAGCACGGCGACGGGCCTCCCGGGAGGCGGCTGCTTTAGCGCGGACCAGGACGGCTTCTTTGCGGACGAGCCGCGCGTGCCTGCGAAGCTGGCGGGCTTGCATGGTCGGGTCACGCGGTTGTTGCAGGGCAGATTCGTTGAAGGTCCGTCGAGCGATGCGGGACCGGTAGGCCTTCTGCCGGCACGCCCCTGAGCAGTAACACGCGTCGGAACGACCATAGAACGGCGTCCGGCACACGCAACATCGCAACTTCGAGGCCGCCATTGCCGGGACGTTACAGCTAGCCGTAACGCTTTGCGGGGGTTCCGGCGAGTTTAGTCGGTTGAAAAGACCACGCTCGCAACGTAGTAGCATTCACACTCTCAGGGTGTGGGTGCAGCTGCCGGCTCAAACGACGCGTGGGGCCGACGCGGGTCACGAAAGGTGCCGATCCCGTGGCCGGTGAGACGTTTGCGCAGTCAGACGAACGGGAGTTCGTGCGCAGGCCAAACTACCTCCACGATGGGCTGCCTTGGTTGACCTGGCATAGCGTGTCTCCGCCCCAACCGGCAAGACGCGACTTGATGCTTGGCCGGGGCTTCGTTCAATGATGACGCGGCTTAAGGCGTGGTGGAGCCAACCCGACGAGTATGAGTGGGTCACCGCATTCCTGGACCAGCGTGGGATGCTGCGTCCGGCACGGATGATCATGGCGGTTGTCGCCGGATCGTCGGCGATGGTGCCGCTGGCGGTGTTGCCGAGCCGAAGCCACCCGGGTGCCGTTGAACTGACAACCGGTACTGTCGCCGCCGCCTTCACCATCGGTGTGACCCTGTTGTGGCTGACCCGCTGGCCCACCCGTTGGCAGTCGCGCGTTGGCGTGGGGCTGGGTTCGTTGTTCGTCGGCGGGTGGAGCCTGGTGCAGCCCAGCGGTGCCCTCGCCGCGCTGGCGTGCACGGCCCTGGCCGTCACCGGCGGCTACATCGCGTTTTACCACGGTCCCAAGCTCCTGGTCTTCAACAGCGTGGTGGCCTGCGCGGTCACCGCGGCGGCGGTGGTGCGGCTGGCTCGTGAGACCAATATTGCCACGGCGGCCTCCGCGCTCTGGATAATTACATTTCTCAATGTGTCTGTGGCCCTGGGCATTTGGGGTATGTCGCGGGCCATGGGAATGTATGTTCAGCGCTCCGAAGAAGATGCCCTCACCGGATTGCTGAACCGGCGCGCGTTCGCCGACGCCGTCACTAACCGATTGGCGAATCCGCCGGCCGAGCACACGCACCTGGCGATGCTGATGGTCGATCTGGACAACTTCAAACGCATCAACGACACCCATGGCCATTTGGCCGGTGACCGCGCTCTGCGGGCGGTGGCCGACCTCCTGCGCGAGCACACCCCGGCCAACGCGGTCATCTGCCGCGCCGGCGGCGAGGAGTTCTTGGTCGCGCTGACCGCCGTGACGTCGGACGTGAAGCCACTGACCGTGCAATTCAGCAGCGCGCTGGCCGGGCTTCTCCCCAGGGTCACCGCGAGTGTCGGCATCGCGAGCACCGAGCTGCGCCAGTTCAACGGCGACGCTGCCTACGTCGTCAACGACCTCATCAAGATCGCCGACGACGCGATGTATGCCGCCAAACGCCGTGGCGGAGACCAGGTCCACCAGAGCGTGATGGCCTAGCCGCCGGCTTTCGAACGATACCCGCTTCGCTCGCGTACACGTTCTGCACAGATTCGCCATAGCGGCCGCTTAGGTTGCGGCGAAATCATCGAGCCAGGCTTATCAGCGGCCCCAAGCGAGGGAGGGACATTGAGCTTCCAGACCGACGTGGCCGCACGACCCAAGCTCGCCGACGACGTGGCCGTCGCGCTGACCAAGCCACGGCTGCGGGGCTTCATCCACCAATACTGCGCTGTGGCGGCCGTGATCGCGGGCGCGCCGCTGGTGGTGATCTCGTGGGCCGAGGCCTCCAAGCGGGCGGGACACTCGACGCTGACCTACACCCTGGCGATCGTGGCGATGTTTGCCGTCAGCGCCGTCTATCACCGCGTGCACTGGGAGTCCGCGGTCTGCCGGAACTGGATGAGGCGGCTCGACCACTCGATGATCTTCGTGCTCATCGCCGGCACCTACACACCGTTCGCCAGGCTCGCGATGCCCCGCGGGACCGGCTACCTGGTCCTGGCGATCGTCTGGGGTGGTGCGGTGGTTGGCATTGCGCTGCAACTGTTCTGGCCGACCGCCCCGCGCTGGCTGGGGATTTCCCTCTACCTGCTGCTGGGCTGGGTGGCTGTTTGGTACACCGGACTAATCTCGCAGAACGCCGGAATGGCGGCGGCGGTCCTGCTGGCGGTGGGTGGGCTGCTGTATAGCGTCGGTGCCGTGTTCTACGGACTGCGCTGGCCCGATCCCTGGCCGACGACGTTCGGCTACCACGAGGTCTTTCACGCATGCACCGCGCTCGCGGCGATCTGCCAATACATCGCCGTCTGGTTCGCGGTCTTCTGAGCCGACGGCCCCTGCCGCCGCCGCTACTTCGCGTCGGAGGCGACCCGCTCCAACGCGGCGAGGTGGTCGTCGACGGTCGCCAGGCCGGCCTTCATGGTGTTCACCGATACGTGCGTGGCGCCGGCGGCCTTCCAGGCGGCGATGTCGGCGGCGGCTTTCTCAGGGTCGCCGGTCCAGCTGATCCGGCCCTCCATGCCGAGGGTGTCGGGGTCGCGGCCGACCGCTGTTGCCGCGCGACGGACCTGCTCACGCGCGTAGTCCAGGCCGGGTCCGGGCTCCATCATCGGAAACCAGCCGTCGCTGAGCCGTCCGGCGCGTTCGTAGGCGCGGTCGGACGCCGCGCCGAACCACACCGGGATGGGGCGCTGGGTCGGCATCGGGGCCAGGCCCGCCCCAGTCACCGTGTGGTACTTGCCGTTGAACGTCACCGACCGTTCGGTCCACAGCTTGCGCATGACCTCGACCTGTTCCTCGGAGCGGCGGCCGCGGTTGGTGAATGTCTCACCGAGCGCCTCGTACTCGACGTCGTTCCACCCCAACCCGATACCGAGCCGGAAGCGCCCCTTGGTGAGCAGATCGACCTCGGCGGCCTGCTTGGCCACCAACACCGTCTGGCGCTGCGGCAGGATGATCACGCCGGTGACGAGTTCAAGCGAGGTGACCGCGGCCAGGTAGCCGAACATCACGAACGGCTCGTGAAAGGTCGAGTCGATGTCGTAGTAGCCCTGCCAGCCCTGGTGCACCGCCGGATCGGCGCCGACCACATGGTCGTAGGCGAGGATGTGGGTGAAGCCCAACTCCTCGACGCGCTGCCCATAGGCACGTACCGCTGCGGGGTCTCCACCGAGCTCGGTCTGCGGGAACACGACACCAATGCGCATTGCCCGTTCAACCGAGCCGCGCCGCGGTTGCTTCCCCGAATCGGAATGTGCCGCACCCACCCGTACTTTTCCCAGTAAACACGCGTTCACAGCGAACTGGCAGGGAACCCGGTACCGCCGGTACGCATGATGCGGGGACCGGGTGGGTACCCGGGCGGTTGAACGGTCGCGTAGCGGCGGCCTGCGTTCCGCCCTTGGATCGACCGCTCTCCGAAATCGAGGGGAAGCCGACGGCGCACCACCCGTCGGCGGGAGGAGCGTCTGATGCCAGAAGTCCAACTTCACCACGAAGGACATCCCAAGTACCGCCGGATGGTCCGATTCGACTGGTCGGAAACGCCGCTGCACTGGGTGCCCGACGATCCGTTCTCCACCCACATGATCAACGTCCTGCACCTGCTGCTGCCCGAGGGCGAGCGGCACTTCATCAAGGCCGTCCTCGAGGCGTCGTCGCTGGTCGACGACCCGGAGCTGGAGGCGGCGATCAAGCCGTTCATCCAGCAGGAATCGTGGCACGCGTGGGCGCACCAGATCGTGCTGGACCACTTGGCCGAGCAGGGCATCGACACCAAGCCGTACACCGACCGGCTCGGGAGGCTGTTGTCGATGACGCTGGGCGATCCGCCCAGGTGGTTTCCGCCGGCCATGAAGCGGTGGTGGCTGTATCGGCGGCTCGCCGATGTGGCCGCGCTCGAGCATTACACCGCGATGTTGGGCCAGTGGGTGCTGACGAACCGGGGTCTGGACTACGCGAAGGCTGACCCGATGATGCTCGACCTGCTGCGCTGGCACGGCGCTGAGGAGGTCGAGCACCGCTCGCTGGTGTACGACGTCTTCCAGCACGTCAGCGGCAACTACTGGATCAGGGCATTCTCGATGTTCTTCACCACGCCGTTGTTCATCGCCTGGTGGGTCGCGGGTGCGCGCTACCTGATGGCCCAGGACCCGACCATCGACCAAAAGTGGCGTTGGCGGGACTGGCTGTGGGCCGCCCGCGAGTACCGGTTGCCGGGCCCGTGGAAGCTCATGGTGACAACGCCGGTCCGCTACCTGCGACCGAGCCACCATCCGAACGACGAGGCGTCCACGCAGATGGCGGTCGACTACCTGAACTACTCCCCGGTGGCGAAAGCCGCGCGGGAGCGCGCGCTGTCCCAGGCAAAGTCAACGGATCAATCCCAGGGGATCGAGACTTCAAGCAATGGAGCACGAAAGGTTGACGTTCGATGAAGGTTTCGGTGGATCTGGACACCTGCGACGGCAACGGGGTGTGCATGAGCATTTGCCACGAGGTGTTCGACGTACGAGAAGACGGACTGCACGTACTCCAAGACGAACCGCCGGAGGAACTGCGCCAGCAGCTGATCGGCGCCGAGGTGTCCTGCCCCACTCGGGCGATCACGGTGAAGGAGTGATCCGATGCCGAGCCGTCAGCTGAAGGACGTAGTCGTCGTCGGTGGAGGCGTGGCGGGGACACGGGCAGCCGAGACCCTCCGACAGGAGGGCTACGACGGTGCCCTGACCATCGTCGGCGCCGAGCGCCACGCCCCCTATCACCGGCCGCCGCTCTCCAAGAAACTGCTCACCGGCGAGGTGCACCGCGCCGGGGTCGACCTGGCGCCCCAATTCGAGCTGGAAGCGCGCGTGCTGCGCGGCGCGTCGGCGACCAAGCTGGACCTGGCGTCGCACACCGTCCACGTGTGCGACGAAAACCGCGACCTGGCACTGCAATTCGACGGACTGGTGATCGCAAGTGGTGCGACACCACGCGAATGGCCGGGCGGCCCGGTCCCGGACGGAGTGCTGATGCTCCGCACGGTCGACGACTGTCTGGCGATCCGGCAAAGGCTGGGCTCACACCCACGGGTCGTCGTCGTCGGCGGGGGGTTCATCGGAGCCGAGGTGGCCGCGAGTTGCCGCTCGGTGGGGCTGGATGTGGTTCTGATCGAGAAGGCATCCAGCCCGCTGCTGGCCGCGCTGGGTGCGGAACTGGCGCCACGCTGGGCCGAACTGCACCGCCAGCATGGGGTGGATCTGCGGGTCGGGGTGGGAGTCGACGCGTTCGTCGGAAACGGACACGTGGAGGCCGTTCGGTTGACCGATGGCTCGCAGGTTCCCGCCGATCTCGTGATCGTCGGCCTGGGCGTCACCCCTGCCATCGATTGGTTGGGCGGCTCGGGCTTGCACCTCGATGACGGGGTGTTGTGCGACGCCACGGGCGCGGCCGAGGGCCCCGACGGGGACGTTGCCGTCGTCGCGGCTGGCGACGTCGCGCGCTGGTGGCACCCCCTCTACGAGCGGCATCTGCGCACCGAGCATTGGGACGACGCCGGGCGTCAGGGCGCGGTGGCGGCTCGCACGCTGCTGATGGGGCCCGACGCGGCGCAAGCTTACGACGACGTGCCGTATTTCTGGTCCGATCAATATGATGTGAAGGTCCAGATGCTAGGCGTCCCAACGGGTTACGATGCCACCGAAATCATCGAGGGCTATCCCGACGGCTGGGAGTTCGTCGCCGCGTACGGACGCGACGGCCAGACCATCGCGGTGCTGGGAACGATCCCGAACCGGGTGTATGCCTACCGTGACGCCATCGCAAAACGAGCGGAGTTTCCGCCGAGGCGGGCGGAGTAACAAGCGAGGCCGTTCGCGCGCCGCCATGATGGACGCGTGACGGTGCACAAGACCAACGCGGTGCTGCGGGTCGGCAAGTTCGAGCCCACTTTCGCCGACGAGCTGGCCCTGCGATACGACGTCCCCTCGCTTCCCGACGGCGCGGAGCGCACCCGGTTCCTGGCCGAGCATGCGGCCGGGATCCGAGTGGTCGTGACCTCGGGACAGCCCGGTGTCGATGCCGGCACCATCGCGGCGTTGCCCAACGTGGAGGTGATCGTCAACAACGGGGCCGGCGTGGACGCGATCGACCTGGAGGCGGCGAAGCGCCGCGGCATCGGCGTGAGCAATACGCCGGATGTGCTGTCGGACACGGTCGCCGACACGGCGCTGGGCTTGATCCTGATGACGCTGCGCCGTTTCGGCGCCGCCGACCGCTACGTGCGCGCCGGTCGGTGGGCGCGCGACGGCCAATTTCCCTATGGCAGGGACGTCAGCGGCCTGCAGGTCGGCATCCTGGGCTTGGGCAGGATCGGTTCGGCCATCGCGACCAGGCTGCTCGGCTTCGACTGTGCCATCGCCTATCACAACCGGCACCGAATCGATGATTGCCCGTACCGCTATGCGGAGTCCCCGGCGCGGCTGGCCCAGTCGGTCGATGTGCTGGTGGTCGCCACCACTGGCGACCACCGGACACGCAAGCTCGTCGACCGCACCGTCCTCGAGGCGTTGGGTCCCGAGGGTTACTTGGTCAACATCGCGCGGGGCAGCGTCGTCGACCAGGAAGCCCTGGTGGAGTTGCTGATGAGGGGCGGGCTGGCGGGAGCCGGGCTGGATGTCTTCGCCGACGAACCCCACGTGCCCGCCGAGCTGCTGAGCCTGGACAACGTGGTGTTGTTCCCTCATATCGGCAGCGCAACCGCGCGGACCCGCAGGGCGATGGCGTTGCTCGCGATTCGCAACCTGGACAGTTACCTGGAGACCGGCGAGCTGGTGACACCGGTATTGCGTCCGCGTCGATGACATCGTCGTTTCGATCGACGCCGGAGGCTCGTCGGGGAGGGGAATGGATCGGCCCTGCGGCCGCGTTGAGAGGGCCATGACCGACGGCGTTGAGCTCAGCCCCAGGGATTGGGTGCGCGAGCAGACCGAGCGAATTCTGCACCAGGGCACGACGGACGGGGTCGAGATCCTCGACCGGCCCGTCGTCCTGATAACGGTTACGGGCGCCAAGTCCGGCAAGAAGCGCTACGTGCCGTTGATGCGTGTCGAAAACGGCGGTCGGTACGCCATGGTGGCGTCCCAGGGCGGCGCCCCCACCCACCCGTCGTGGTACTTCAATGTCAAAGCCAACGCGGCGGTGACGGTGCAGGACGGCGACAAGGTTGTCGCCCTCACCGCGCGCGAGCTGGACGGCGCCGAGCGGGAGCAGTGGTGGCGGCTGGCCGTCGAAGCCTTTCCGCCCTACGCCGAGTACCAGACCAAAACGGCCAGGCAGATCCCCGTCTTCGTGCTCGAGTAAGCACCGGCGCGCCACCGGGTATAACCAACGTCACATCTCGTCGAGGCGTGACCCACCGATCAGCGGGTAACCAGGCCTGGCCGTGAGAGCCCAACATGAGTGAGACGATTCAACGCCACCTCGGCGAAACCGACAGCCCGATCGAGGACCGTCTCGAGGACGCCTTCAGCAGGATGCTGAGCGAGGGCACCCAGCGGATGCACCGCACCTGGCGCGGCTTGCTGGTCACCGGCTTCTTCGGCGGCACCGACGTCGCGTTGGGCGTGCTCGCCTACCTGTCAGTCATGCACGCCACCCACCAACCGCTGCTGGCTGGTTTGGCGTTCTCGATCGGCTTCCTGGCGCTTCTGCTGGGGCACAGCGAATTGTTCACGGAGGGCTTCTTGGTGCCCGTCGTCACGGCCGCCGCCAAGCGTGCCAGCCTCATGCAACTGTTCAGACTATGGGGCGGGACGCTGGTGGCCAACCTCGTCGGCGGCTGGGTGATCATGTGGCTGATCATGACCGCCTTCCCCCCGCTCCACGAGCAGACGGTGGAATCGGCCACGCACTTCGCCACGGCACCGGTGTCGGCGCAAACCTTGGCGCTCTCCGTGCTCGGCGGCATGGCGATCACCCTGATGACCCGGATGCAACAAGGCACTGAGTCGGTGCCCGGAAAGATCGCCGCGGCCGTCGCCGTGGCCTTCCTCCTGGCCGGTCTGCAGCTCTTCCACTCGATCCTGGACTCGCTGCTGATTTTCGGCGCACTGGTCGCCGCGCGCGCGCCGTTCGGTTACCTCGACTGGCTGGGGTGGTTTACCTACACGGCGGCCGGCAATGTCGTGGGCGGCCTCGGTCTGGTGACGCTGCTGCGGTTGTTGCGCAGCAAGGATCGGCTGGAGGAGGAGCGTGCAGCCGTCGATGCCGGATGATCCGGTCGGCCGCCCCGAATCCTGGTGCCGCACCCGCGAACTCAGCTGAGTGCAAGCTGTGGCCGAAGCGAGACGCGGACGGGTTATCGATCGGGCCACGATGGGGTATGCGTATCGCATGACCGCAGATTCACCGATGGCTGCCACTCCGGCGCGATTCGCCCGCGCGGGAGCCGCCGACCCCCTCACGGCAACAGAGTTGCGCCGCGCACTGCGCCGGTGGCTGCGCGAGGCGACCGAAGTGCCTGCGGCTGTATGCGACGACATCGTCTTGGGCGCCGGTGAAGCGCTGGCGAATTGCGTCGAGCACGCATATCGCACGCATCGCACCGCGGGCACCATGGAGCTCGAGGCCAGCCACGATCCCGCCGCGCGATCGATCAGCGTGTGCGTCAGCGACCGCGGGACCTGGCATCGGCCCTCACCGGCCAGACCCAACGATCCTCGGGCGTCGCGCGGCATCATGTTGATGCACGCATTGGCCGATCACTGCACCATCAACGCGCGCCCGGGGGGCACCACGGTGTGCCTGGACTACACGATCGATCCAATCACGTTGCAAGGCAACGTTACTGGCGTGTAGTGGCGTGGGGGAGGCAGGCCGGGCACCGGCGCGGACAAGCCTTCGCGGATGCCGCGATCTATTTCTTGCCGCGGGTCCGCGTCGCCCGGACCCGGCGCCCGGCAGCCGCAGCGCAGCCCGCGGTAGGGGTTCGGCCCGGTGTCGCCACCGTCCGGCCCGGCGAGCGCCGGTGTCGCGTCCCCAAGACAGCAGCCCGCTGCAATGGCCAGGCAGCCCAGCAGTTCGGAGATCGACACCCGAATCGGCATTGCGGCCCTCCCGTCAGCACCCGTATCTGGATTGACGCGGCCGAAAGGCGCTTCGTTCCAACGTCATCCAGCCGGCGGGTGGCCGCCGGCGCATGCGCTCACGCTGCTACGGCGCGCTCGAGCTCCTTCAGCGACGTCTCCAGGTGAGCGAGTAGCCGCTGCAGGTGCGGCACGCTGCGGCGGCAGCCGACCAGACCGAAGTCCAGGTTGCCGGCGTTGTTGGTCACGGTGATGTTGACCGCCTGCCCGTCGAGCGGGATCGACAGCGGATAGTTGCCGTCCAGCCGGGCGCCGCGCCAATACAACGGCTCGGACGGCCCGGCTGACACGTTCGAGATGACGATGTTGAACGGCGGGGACGCCGCCGAGAGATATCCGGGTATCAGCCCGAAGAACAGCCCGCCGATGTTGAACGCCGACAGCGCCAGCTGTTGCACCGCGGGCAGCTGCTGGAACACCTCCTTGGTGTCGCGAATCGACGAGCTGATGACGTCCAGCCGCTGCGCCGGGTCGTCGAGGTCGGTGGCCAGGTTGCACAGGAAGGTGCCGACCATGTTGCCCCCGCGGTCGTCGTCGTCCTTGCGGAGGTTGACCGGCACCATCGCCGTCAGCGGGGCGTCCGGCAGGGCGCCCTGCTCGAGCAGGTAGGCCCGCAGCGCCGCGGCGGACATGGCTAGCACGACATCGTTCACCGTCACGCCGGCGGCCGACTTGACCGCCTTGATGCGGTCCAGCGACCAAGACTGCGCGGCCACCCGTCGAGCGCCGCCGATCCGGACGTTGAACATGCTGCGCGGCGCCCGGAAGGGGAGGGTCAGCTGTTGCTCGACCAGCGCCGCCCGGGCCAGCCGCAGCGTTGACGGCGCCAACGCCAGCGCGGACCCAGCGGTGCGGCCGACCCGCCCCAGCATCGACGCTCGGTTATGGCGCGCGCTGCGGTGGCGCGGCGGGAGGTCCCACGGGACCCGTACCTGGTCGTCGTCCGGGTTGGGGGTGAAGGCGCGTTGCACCAGCCGCAGCGCCGACACGCCGTCCATCAGGGAGTGGTGGTACTTGGTGTAGACGGCGTACCGCCCGTCCTGCAGTCCCTCCACGAGGTGGGCTTCCCAGAGCGGACGGTGACGGTCCAGCAGGCTGCCGTGCAGCCGCGAAGCCAGCTCCAGCAGGTCGCGGACGCGTCCCGGTTCCGGCAGGGCCGAGCGGCGGAGGTGGTAGTCGAGCTCGACGTCCCTGTCGAACGACCACGCGACGTTGGTGATGCCGCCGAAGAAGGCCGGGTGCTTGCGGAACGTGGGCTGAACCTGCGTGCACTCGAGCATCGCCTGGTAGGACTCGCGGACGAAGTGCGGACCGGCGTCCTCGGGCGGCTCGAAGAGCTGCAGGGACCCCACGTGCATCGGATGCTCGCGTGACTCGCCGATGAGGAACAGCGCGTCCGTCGGTGATATCGGTTCCATGGTCACCCCTGATTCCTTTTGGGTGTGCCGTCCGCCGACACCCGCTCTATCTCCTATTAACCGAAGCGGGCGTCGGCCACACCTGAACCGGCGTCGGTCCCACGAAAAGTGGCGGTGATCTCGTCGACGCGCGGGTCGGCGCGCAACTGTTCGAGGGTTTCCGGCAATGGCTGGCGCCAGTTCGGGTACTCGTCGACGGTGCCGGGCAGGTTGGGCTGGTGGATCTCGGCAATCACGTCGTAGGGCGCGATGAGCTTGAGCCGGCTCGGGGTCGCGGCCAAAAAGCGGTGCATCGCGGTGATGATCGCCACCTCGTCCGGCTCGGACGGACCGAGTAGCCCTTCGGAGCGCAACAGGGCCAGCCACTCGGCACGTTCTCTGTCGGCCGTGGACTGTTCACCGGGAACATCGTCGAGCAGGCCGAGCTCGGCGCGCGCCCGTACGTGTTCGCCGCGCAGGAATCCGGCCGCGGTCGGCAGGTCGTGCGTCGAGATGCTCGCCGCGGCCCGAGCCGGCCAATTGGCCGACGGCATCAGCGGCTCACCGGGCGCGTCATCGTCACGGGTGAACCACGACACCGCGGACCCGAGCATCCCGTTGCGGGCGAGGGCTTGCGTGACCTCGGGTTCGACGGTGCCGAGATCCTCGCCGACTACGGTGGCCCCCGCGCGGTGCGCTTCCAGCGCCAGCACCGCGAGCATCACGTCGGCGTCGTAGTGCACGTAGGTTCCCCGATCCGGGCTGTCGCCGGGAGGGATCCACCACAGCCGCCACAGGCCGGCGACATGGTCGATGCGCAGGCCGTCGGCGTGGTCGAGGACGGCGCGCAGCACGTCCCGCAGCGCGGCGTAACCGGTGGCGGCGAGCCGGTCGGGTCGCCAGGGAGGTAGTCCCCAGTCCTGGCCGCGCGGTGTGAAGTTGTCCGGCGGCGCGCCGACGCTCACTCCCGTGGCGAACACGTCGGCCAGCGCCCACGCATCGGCGCCTTCGGGATCGACTCCGACCGGGAGGTCGTGCAGCACGCCCAGCGCCATGCCGGCGGTGCGGGCGGTGTCCCGCACGGCGGCCAGCTGTTCGGCGCACCGCTCCTGTACCCAGGCGTGGAAGGCGAGCCTGGGGGCCAGCTCGCCGCGCGCCGCCGCAACGGCCGGCCCGGTGACATCGCGCAGCGGTTCGGGCCATCGGGTCCACCGGCCGCCGTGCCGCTCGGCCAGCGCGCAGTAGGTCGCCCAGTCCCGCAACCCGCCGGAGACCGGCGAATCGTCCAGGGGACTGGGCCGGCCCTCGGCCCGCCAGAGCAGTTCCAGAGCGGCCCGCTTGGCCGCCCAGACCAGGTCGTAGTCGATGCGCGGCGTGCTCGCCGAGACGCTCAAGGCATCCAGCTCCGCTCGGGTGGCCGGGTCGGCACGTCGGTAGGCGCCGAGGTCTTGGATCCGCAGCGCCAACGGGTTGGCGAAACGCCGGCTCGACGGGGTGTAGGGCGAGGCCTGGACCGGGTGGGTCGGTCCGGGCGCGTGCAGGGGATTGAGGAGAACGGCGCCCGCCCCGTGCTCGGAAGCGGTCCAATTGATGAACGCCCGCAGATCCCCCAGGTCACCGATGCCCCAGGAGTTCGTCGACCGCAACGCATAGAGCTGCAGCATCCAGCCCCAGGTCGGTGGGGCCTGCGGCACCCGGGGCGGGGCCGCGACCACGGTGGCTTCCCGGCCGTCCCGCGTGTGCAGCCGGTACCATCCCGGCACCAGGTCGCCGGGGATCTCGTCGCGCACCTCGATCCGCTCGCCGTCCTCGCCCACGAGGAAGGCGGCCCCCGGCCGCGGCTGCGGCCGTCCCCCGACTCGAACGGCGACCGTAGGCGGCAGCAGTCCCGCACGCTCACGCTCGTCCAGCCTGGCCAGCTCGCGGCGCCGGCCGGCCTCGGTGCCGGCGTCGACCTCCAGCAGGCCGAGCACGCGGATCACGACATCGGCGTCGACCTCGACCGGCTCGCGGCGCTCGTTGCGGTAGGACGTGGCGACGCCGTGCGCGGCGGCCAACCGGCGCAGGTCGTCCGAAACGGGCTTGGGACGCGCGATCACGGGGTCCACTCCGACACGCCGGCGCAACTGAGGGGGGCGCCGCGGCGGCGCCGACGTTCAGGCATTGGGCTGGTATACCCGGCCCGGTGTCTCTCACACCTGCGTGGCGAGTGCCGGCGACGAATCAGTCTGCGCGGCTTAGGTTCTGGGCACCGGCGAAGGCATGACGGATGGTCCGAGCGGGATGGAGCCGAGACGTCGGCAGGCCGTGCGGCACCGCCGCGGGCCGGACGGATAGACTGACGGGCCAGAAACTCGCGCGGCTGAGATCACACGCCGCTGAGCCCAAATAAACTCACGTCCGGGGGAAGTGCCATGCCTGAGAATCAGACCGAAGCTGTCGGCCTGGAGCCGCACTTCGAGGACGTGCAGGCGCACTACGACCTGTCCGACGAGTTCTTCGCGCTATTTCTGGATCCCACGCGCACTTACAGCTGCGCATATTTCGAGCGCGACGACATGAGCCTCGAAGAGGCGCAGATCGCCAAGGTTGACCTCTCGCTGGGCAAGCTCGGATTGCAGCCTGGCATGACGCTGCTCGACATCGGCTGCGGCTGGGGCACCACTATCGTCCGCGCGCTCGAGCGCTACGACGTCAACGTCGTGGGGCTCACCCTGAGCCGCAACCAGCAGGCGCATGTCCAGCAGCGCCTCGACCGGCACCCGTCCGCCCGGAGCAAGCGCGTGCTGCTGCGGGGCTGGGAGCAGTTCGACGAGAAGGTGGACCGCATCGTGTCGATCGGCGCCTTCGAACACTTTGGACGCGACCGGTACCCCGACTTTTTCAAGATGGCCTACGAGGCACTCCCCGCCGACGGTGTGATGCTGTTGCACACCATCATCAAGCCCAGCGACGAGGAGTTCAGCGAGCGCGGACTGCCCATCACCATGACCAAGATCCGATTCATGAAGTTCATCATGGACGAGATCTTTCCGGGCGGGGACCTGCCACAAGCCAAGGGCGTCGTCGAGCACGCCGAGCGGGCCGGCTTCGCCGTCGAGCGGATCCAGCAGCTGCGCCTGCACTACGCCCGGACGCTCGACACGTGGGCGGCCGCGCTCGAGTCGCGCCGCGACGAGGCCATCGCGGTTCAGTCCGAAGAGGTCTACGACCGGTACATGAAGTACCTGACCGGTTGCGCCGACCTGTTCCGCGACGGCTACACGGACGTCGCGCAATTCACTCTCGCCAAGGGCTGACGTCACGCCCCTTGCGGCGGGCTGGAACCGGCCGCGCCCCCCGGCGGCGCGGTTTATCGGCGCATCCCCGCGGGTAACACCACGAGCAACGACCTGATGCGGTAGGGGCCGAGGCTGCTTGGGTGCAAAACCGCAGGAAGGACTGACCGTGGACGTCAGGTGCCAAGCGAGCGAAGTATCGGAGCAAAGAAGCGCTGCCACGGGCCGGCGTGCGCGGCGTGGGTTGTCCGGCGTGACGATGGCATGCGAGATCGTCTCCGCGTCGATGTTGTGCGCGGCCAGCCTGGCGGGCCTGTTTGCCTACGTCCAGCCCGACAAGCCAATGGTCGAGTCGACGCTGGGGCCGCCACCGGCCGCCCACCCGGTACGCCAGCAGGGGACCGTCATCGCCGTGTCCGGGGACTCGGTGACCGCCCGCAGCCCCAACGGCTACACACAGACCTACCGCATCACCCCGGATACCACCGTCATCTCCCGTGACGGCGGCCAACCCCGCGGCGGCGCTTCCCATTTCACCGTCAACGAGCAAGTGGACATCGTCGGGACGATCGAGGGCGGCAGGGCGCTGGCCACGGCGGTCGCGGACCGTGGCACCTCAGACGGTGACGGGCCCCCGATGGATCACATTGCGGCACAACCGATCAGCGGCTCGGCCGGCGGCATGTGAGTTCACTGTATTTCGTTAGCGCTGCCCAAATGCGCACCGCTGTCATCCAATTCGTCGCGGCGTAGGGCCATCGGCGTCCTGGCCGGAATGTCCCCGCCGGCAATCACCGCGCGGGTGATCGGGGTGAGCGCCCGAAACAGCGTTTCCACCTCGTCGTCGCTGAGGGCATCGAGGGCAGACAGCGCGAGCGCGTCGGTGCTCGATTCGATGCGGTCCTTCAGCTCCCGCCCGGCCGCGGTCACCGTGCCGTCGCCGTTGAGCAGTCCCCGCTCGGCGAGCCGTTGCTCGTGGTGGCGCCATGCCGCTTCGTCGTAATCGCGGGTGCGGGCGATGTAGTCGGGCTCGACCCGGCCGGTCGCCGCATGCAGCACGTTGGATTCCCGCCCGGAAACACCGGCGGCCGCCAGCACCGCCACGTGCCCATCGCCGCGTTGCTCACGCAGCAGGGTCGCGGCATGCCAAAGCGCGGTCAGCGGTTCGTCCGGCCAGGGCAGCGCCAGATTCGCGGCGAACAGCGGTCGCCCGTCGAGCGGTGCCCCTCGGGCCGCCTTGGCCGCCAATTCGGCTGCGACGGCGACGTTTTCATCCGCCACGACGCCGTATCGGCGCAGGGCCGCGACCGCCGATTCCTGCCGGGCACGCAACGCGGCCTCGGGACCGGCGATCTCCCACGCCGCGGGCAGTGCCTTCGCGACCCGCTCGGGCGCGAAGTTGTAGAAGATCGCGGTGACGACCTCGCGCGGCACCATGCCCAACGGCGCCGATCGGGCGGCGAAGTAGCCCATCCAGAAGCCGCGGTAACCCAGCGCGTCGAGCGCCGCCCGCGCCTCCGGCGCGAAGTAGGTGACTGCATGCACCGGCTCGAATCGGTCGAAGAAGCGCCGCGCCAACGCCGGTTCTCTGCGCACGTTCGCAGTTAACCACGCCGCTCGTCGGGAGCCGTCCCGAGGACACCCCGCGACTGTGCGCAGCCACGGACTCATTGGCCTTTCAGGCTGCCGATCCGAAGGGAAAAGTCCGTGCGTTTGGGCGGCGAATCGGTTTCGAGCGTGTCGACGTAGTCTTCGGGGTCGCGGTCGACGATCGGCAACCCCTCGGTGGTCGGATGCTCGGCCATGAACTCGCTGTATTGCCGCCCGAGCGCCTCGCGCAGACCGATCGGGGCGTTGCGACGAAAATCGGGCAGCCCGTCCCGTTCCTCCTCGCCCATGTGGTCGTCGTTCGCCGACCGGGTGCGGCCAACGGCGGCCCACCACTCGTCGGTGCCGACCCGAGCCGCGTTGGCGTCGCGCACCCCGTCCCGAATGTCGTTGTGATCACCGATGGCGTCGAGCGTCTCGCCTTCGGGATCGTTGGTACCGCGCTTCAGCAGCTGCGGGTAGAAGATCTTTTCCTCGATGTAGGCGTGCACATCCAGCTTGTCGGCGAGCGGGCGCCACACCCGCTCGAGTGCCGAGTTGTTGACCGGCGCCTGCGTCCGCAGCGAGTCGAGCCTGGCGAACTGCTCGCGGAACCAATCGTGGTCGGTCTGGATCAGGACCGTGATATCAGCCATGCCTGCTCCTAACCTCTCGGACCGCTACGCCTTCGGCCATCGTGTTCCATGCCGAGCCAGAGTTCAACCGGCCGCTGCTTAGGCTCGAGAAGTGACGATCTCCTATGACGAAGGCCTGCGCGACCGGATCCGGGCACACTTGGTCGCCCATGACCGGCGCACGGTCACCGACCCGACGAAGCGGCACGCGGCCGTCGCGGTGGTCTTGGTCGACTCGGAGCTCGGGGAGGACAGGGTCGATCCCGCGCCGCTGGACGACTGGATCGCCGCGGGCCCGGCGTTGGCGACCGCCCTCGACGGCCGCATGGTCGATGTGTCCGGTGGCGCGGCCTTCCTGCTGTGCCGCAGGGCATCTCGTCTCACTTCCCATGCGGCGCAGTGGGCGCTGCCCGGTGGCCGGGTCGATCCGGGTGAGACGGCCGTCGACGCGGCGCTGCGGGAATTGCGCGAGGAGGTCGGCATCGAACTGCGCGACTCCGCGGTGTTGGGTTTGCTCGATGACTACCCGACCCGGTCGGGCTACGTCATCACCCCGGTGGTGATCTGGGGAGGCGGACGGCTGGACCCGCGGCCCGCGCCCGCGGAGGTCCTGGCGGTGTACCGGGTGGGCCTGCACCAACTGCAGCGGGAGGATTCGCCGCGGTTCATCAGCATTCCGGAGAGCCCACGACCGGTCGTACAGATCCCGCTGGGGAACGACCTCATCCACGCCCCGACCGGCGCCGTGCTCCTGCAGCTGCGGTGGCTGTGCCTGGAAGGCCGCGACGACCGGGTCGACGAGTTGGAACAGCCGGTGTTCGCCTGGAAGTAGGTCCAGCGCCTCTCGCCGGCGGGACGGTGATTCGGCCGATTCCCGAATGGGTATGTCTCTGTCGAGGTTGTGCAGCGAGTAATGGGGGACGAGATTCTGATGGCGGTGGAACGTGGACGGGCGCGATGCCCGAGGTGCGCGGCGTGGGCCGAGTATCAATTTCTTGAACTCGCTGACAACAAGCTCGAGTACGAGGTGCGGTGCGGCGCTTGCGGTCACCTCCACTCCGAGGTGACGTCGGTGTACCCGGCAGCCACCGCGGCTGCCTAGGACGGCGGAAACCGCTTAACTGACAAACTCTTTGGCCGTCAGCTGTGCGACGAGCGGCAAATGATCCCGGTCAACCGTCCGCGTGCGGTGTGGGACTCTGGCCCGATTCCCATTTCGCCGCGAGGGATCTGTTGACCGGCGTGCCGGGTGACAGGTCGAGCTGGAACGTCTCGCCGGCGCCCTCGAGTGTCACGACGAAGCGGCCGTCGGTGAAGTCTTTGAACACCACTTTGTATGGCTGATCGCCGGCACCGCGGTCGACGGCGATCACATCGCCGGGCGCGACGTCGTCGATTCGGTCGTTACCGGTTGCTTCACTCATATACGCGAAGATAGCGACCAATTGACTTGCGAGGCAACATGATTGAAGGCGAGCTCATTTGGTGAGCTGCACCAGGAAATCATGGCAGCGCTGCGCGCGCTTGGAATCCTCCGCCATGACATCCTCGAAGAACGAGGCCACGTCGTCGAGCCCCGCGTTCTTGGCATCACGGACGTACTGTCCATAGTCGTGCCCGGCCTTCAGCGAGTGGTACTGCACCGAAACAAGGTCGTAGGTCACATCGTCGAAGCCGGTTTCCCCCGTGGCCATTGCGCGCCTCCTCACGTCGTCGTCAGCATTGACGTGTGAGGCCTACCCGTGGGCCGCGCGCCTAAACCGATGGCGGTGTGGTTGGACGTCCGCGTTCTGAGAGCCCGTAACCATTGTCTCCGGGTGCTGTCTACTCGACGGACGTGCAATATTTGTCTTCTGGTAACCGGCGGGCGGATTGTGTCTGCGAACCTTGACCGACGCTCCGCGACGGAGTCGCCGCGACCAAAGAAAGGGCGACCATGACGGAACACTTGCGCGCTTACAACAGTCTTTGGCAGGTCCGTAGCGACTCGTGGTGCCGGTTGGAGGAGGCCGCCGACCGGCTCACCCGCCCGACCACCGAGGGCGCGCTGAAGACGAAGTGCATCAACACCTGCCAGGAATTGCTCACGCGGCTAAGCACTCTCGAGCCGTACTGGGCCTATCCGGGTTCGCCGCAATTCGCCCGGGTCCAGCGCCTGTTCGCCGCCGGCAGCTACGACAAGTTCGCGCAAGCCCTGGTGCAGATCAACCGCGCCCTGACCACGGAGTCGTACCGCACGGGCGACGTGGAGAACGCCGGAAGCGACGACCTCGACATGTTCCCGTCCGATCCGCGCCAGCTGGTCGAGCATCAGCCGGCGACGCAGCGGGACCGCCCCTATTTCGAGGTGTTGGTCGTCGAGAAGATGACCGAAGACCAGGAGCGGGCGCTGCGCAACGAGGTCCGCAAATGGCGGCGCCCCGACGACGAATTCGTCTACGAGCTGGTGGTGGTGTCCAGCGGGGATGAGGCACTCATTGCGGCACGGCTCAACGTCAACCTGCAGGCGGTGGTGATCCGGCGGCGCTTCTCACACCAATCGACCCGGGACCTGTCGGCGCTGGCGGAGTTCGTCGATACCGGGGTGTCGCACGAGTTGGCGGACCACCAGTCGCCCGAGGAACGCGCGCAGATCCTCGCGGTTTCCCTGGCGAAGTTGCGGCCGGAACTCGACCTCTACCTGATGACCGAGATCGAGGTGGAGGACATCGCGGGGCGGCTGGGCCAGTACTTCCGCCGGGTGTTCCACGCCCGGGAGGGCATGCTCGAGCTTCACCTGTCGATCCTGCAGGGTGTGGCGGCGCGCTACCGCACCCCGTTCTTCAGCGCCCTCAAGCAGTACAGTCACCGACCCACGGGCGTCTTCCACGCCCTGCCGATTTCGCAGGGCAAGTCGATCGTCAACTCGCACTGGATCCGGGACATGGTCGGCTTTTACGGCCTGGACGTGTTCATGGCCGAGACGTCGGCGACGTGTGGCGGCCTGGACTCCCTGCTCGAGCCGACCGGGCCGCTGCGCGAATCCCAGCAGCTCGCCGCGGAGGCCTACGGGTCGCGCCACACCTACTTCGTCACCAACGGAACCTCGACGGCCAACAAGATCGTCACGCAGGCGTTGGTGGCGCCCGGCGACATCGTGCTGCTGGACCGCAACTGCCACCAGTCCCATCACTACGGGATGATGCTCGCGGGCGCGAATGTCATTTACCTCGAGGCGTATCCGCTCAACGACTACTCCATGTACGGCGCGGTCCCGCTGCGCGAGATCAAATCGAAACTGCTGGCGCTCAAGCGCGCCGGCAAGCTCGACCGCGTCAAGATGATGTCGCTGACGAACTGCACCTTCGACGGGATCGTCTACGACGTCGAGCGGGTCATGGAGGAGTGCCTCGCGATCAAGCCCGATCTCGTGTTCCTGTGGGACGAGGCATGGTTCGCGTTCGCCCGCTTCCATCCCGTATATCGGACCCGCACCGCCATGGCGGCGGCACGCGCGCTGCGGGAGCGGCTGGCCGACCCCGAGTACAAGCGCCGCTTCGAGGAGGAGCTGGCAACCGAGGGTGCGCCCAGCGACGACGACCTGCTGGACCGCCGCCTGCTTCCCGACCCGGCACGCGCCCGGGTGCGGGTCTATGCGACCCAGTCGACGCACAAGACCCTGACCGCGCTGCGACAGGGATCGATGATCCACGTCTTCGATCAGGACTACGACCAGAAGGTGGCGGAACCGTTCCACGAGGCGTACATGGCGCACACCTCCACCTCGCCGAACTACCAGATCCTCGCGTCGCTGGATCTCGGCCGCCGGCAGGTGGCGCTGGAGGGTGTCGAGCTGGTGCAGCGGCAGATCGAGAACGCGATGCAGCTGCGCGACGCTATCGACAACCATCCGCTGCTCAGCAAGTACATGCGCTGCCTGCGGACCTCCGATTTGATCCCCGAGGATTACCGGCCGTCGGCCATCGAACAGCCCCTGCGCTCGGGTCTGCGGAACATGATGGCCGCCTGGGATCAGGACGAATTCGTGCTCGATCCGTCCCGCATCACGTTGTTCATCGGGCCCACCGGCTACGACGGCGACACGTTCAAGCGCCAACAGTTGATGGACCGCTACGGAATTCAGATCAACAAGACGTCGCGCAACAGCGTGCTGTTCATGACCAACATCGGCACCACCCGCAGCTCGGTGGCCTTCCTGGTGGAAGTGCTCGTCAACATCGCCCGCGAGCTGGACCAGAACATCTCCGAGATGAGCCTCGGCGAGCGCGAACACTTCGCGCGGGCGGTCTATCGACTCACCGAAATGTCTTTGCCGCTGCCGGATTTCGGCGGCTTCCACCCGGCGTTCCTGGATCACAGCGGAAGTGAGGCGACGCCCGAAGGGGATGTCCGCCGAGCGTTCTACCTCTCCTACGACGACACCAATTGCGAATACCTCACCGGCGAGCAGATCGACGAACGCTTGGATGCGGGCGTCGACATCGTATCGGCGACGTATGTGACGCCCTACCCGCCAGGGTTTCCGGTCCTGGTGCCCGGCCAGGTGTTCAGCCGCGAGATTCTGCAGTTCATGCGCGACCTCGACACACCCGAAATCCACGGCTACCTACCGAATTTCGGCTATCGCGTGTACACCGAGAAGGCCATGGAGGTAGTCAGCGAGGCGGTCGGGCTGGCGCCCAACGGTCATCGCCCCTCACGAGCCAAGGCCGCGGCGGCGGCGGCGAAGGGGGCGAAGAAGAAGTCGGCCAAGCACGGTCGGTCCAACGGCCACGGGAACGTCCCCGAGGTCGGGCACGAGGAACTGGTGGGTTCACAGCACCCCGGCGACGCGCTCGCGGCCGACCCGCCGACGTCCGACGACGGCGATGTCCCCGAGGTGGGCGTGGACGAATTGATCGGCGAGCAACAGCCCGGCGACGCGGTGCAGGCCGAGCAGCGCTCCTAGGTGCGTGAACCGGGTAGCCGACGCTCGATGATCGTCAGCGCGCGCTCACCCCAGCGAATGTTCTCCTTTTCGAACGAGATTCCACGCAGCAGCGTCAGATAGGGACCGACTCGTTCGGCCTGGGCCAGGTATTCCCCTTCGCTGCGGCCGTCGAGCATTCGGGTGCGGGTGCGTTCGTAGCGCTGCAATTTTGCTTTCGCCCGTTGCACTCGTTCCACCATGAAGTCGCGCACCGCCGGCGCGTCGCCGGCGTCGACGGCCATGACTTTGACCGCAAGCTCGTCGCGGATCACGGAGGGCTTCGGCGCGCGGGCGGTGAACTGCACGATCGCTTCGTAGCCGGCTTCGGTCAGCGAGAACATGCGCTTGTTGGGCCGACGATCCTGATGCACGACCCGCGCCCGGATGAGACCCTGCTCGGCGAGTCGCTCGAGTTCTCGATACAGCTGCTGAGGGGTGGCCATCCAGAAGTTCGCGACCGAAGCGTCGAAGCCCTTGGCCAGGTCGTACCCGGAGGCTTCGCCGTCGAGGAGCGCGGCCAGCACCGCATCACGCAGGGACACGCCTGACAGTGTAACGATGTGAATAATCAACAAAGTGACTAATCGCACATCGACATACCGACCGACAGGCTTTAGCGTCGAGCACGCCTATTCAACTAATTGACTATGCGAGGTGTCGCGTGAGTGCTAAGCATCCCTTTCGCAGGGCGGTCGAGGAGCGCGACGAGGCGGCCATCCAGGCGATCCTGGCCGACGACGTGGTGTTCACCAGCCCGGTGGCGTTCAAGCCCTATGTCGGCAAGCCGATAACCGCCGCGATCCTGCGCGGTGTGCTGCGGGTCTTCGAGGACTTCCACTACGTCCGCGAAATCGGCGACGGCAACGGGCGTGACCACGCGCTCGTTTTCGAGACCGGGGTAGCGGGGGCGCCGGGTGTAAAGATCACCGGTTGCGACTTCCTGCACTTCAACGACGACGGGCTGATCGACGACTTCATGGTGATGGTCCGGCCGCTGTCGGGTGCGACGGCGCTGTCCGAGGCGATGGCCGCGCAGTTTGATCGGATTCAGCAAGAGGCCGTCGAACTGGCCAACCAGTTCGCCACCGCGTAGGGGTGGGGATCATGCGGATCGGATTGGCAATCAACTACGCCGGCGGGTTCAAGGACGTCGCCGCCGAAGTGGCCGACCTGGAGCGCGCCGGGTTGGACATCGTCTTTGTCCCCGAGGCGTATTCGTTCGACGCGGTCAGCGCGCTGGGCTACCTGGCGGCGAGCACCGAACGGGTTGGGCTGGCGTCGGGCATCCTGCAGCTTTACACGCGCACCCCCACGCTGACCGCCATGACCGCCGCGGGTCTCGACTACGTCTCCGACGGCCGGTTCACGCTCGGCTTAGGCGCCTCCGGCCCCCAGGTGATCGAGGGCTTCCACGGCGTGCCCTACGACGCCCCGATCGCGCGCACCCGCGAAGTCATCGACATCTGCCGCCAGGTGTGGCGCCGCGAGACCCTGCAACACAGCGGCAAGCACTACACGATCCCGTTGCCCGCGGGCCAGGGCAGCGGGCTCGGCAAACCGCTGAAGCTCATCAACAAGCCTGTCCGAGAGCGCATCCCGATCCTGGTTGCCGCGCTGGGGCCCAAGAACGTCGAGCTGGCCGCCGAAATCGCCGAGGGCTGGCAGCCGATCTTTTATCTGCCCGAGAAGGCGCGCGACGTGTGGGGGGAGGCGCTGGCCGCCGGTCAGGCCAAGCGGGACCCCGCCCTCGGGCCGCTCGACGTGTACGCCGGACCGGTGCTGGCCGTCGGCGAAAACGTCGAGCCCCTGCGCGAATTCGTCAAACCGCACCTGGCGCTCTACATCGGGGGGATGGGCGCCAAGGGCAAGAACTTCTATCACACCCTGGCCACCAAGTACGGCTACGGCCCGCAAGCGGACCGCATTCAAGAGCTCTACCTGGCCGGCGACAAGGACGGCGCGGCCAAGGTGGTGCCCGACGAACTGGTGCGAGACGTCAACTTGATCGGTACGCGCGAATTCGTCAAGGAACGCCTCGCGGCGTACCGCGAGGCGGGCGTAACCACGCTGAACGTTGCGCCCATGGCGGGCACGCCGCAGGAGCGGATCAAGCTGATCGAGACCCTGCGCGAGCTGCTCTGACCGCGGCGTCACGCCCTACCGAGGCCGCGCTTGCCATAGCATGTGCTTATCGCGCCGGCGGACCGTAGGAAGCAGCTGCAATGGACCTGGACCGAATCACCCACCCGCTGAGGCTGGCCCGTGGATCGCATCGGCCCGGATCGGGCAAAGGCTGTGCGATGAACGTGATTTCGTACATCAACGGCGACGAGCAGATCACCGACTTCCCGGCGACCTCGGCGCGGCCGCTGGCCTCCTTCGTCCAGTTGTGCAACGACCTGCTCGCCGGGCCCGACGGGTATCTCGCGCCGGATGACAGCATGTTGGTGCTCGACTTGGCGTGGCTGACGGTTGGCACCGCCGACGTCGCCGGAACCGTCGTGCACCCATGGGTCGCGAAGCTGTTGGTCAGCCCCCCGTGGAGCGTCATTCGCTACGCCGAGAACGCGGCGGCGGCAGGCGCGATCACCGACATCGCAGAACTGCATCGCCGGCTCGCCCCCGGCGATTTGCCGCCGATCGCCGAGTGGGACGGCGCCGCCCGTGCCGCGCGCGCGATCGGTACCACACCGGTGACCGCCGAAAGGTATGCCGTCCGGACCGCCGCTCAATCGACTGCACTCGTCGAGACCGACGACTGGGAGACGCTGGATGCCGTGACCGGCAACGCCCTCAAAGCGCATCGATTGGCAAACGCGGACGCTGGAGCCGCCCGCGTCGTGGAGATCACGCGCCACGCCATTCGTTCATGGCGGCGTTTGGCGGGGCTGAGCGTCGTCGGCGAGCGACCGAAAATCGTGGCGGCCTAGGGCATCCGACCACGAAATCAACTCTGGCGGTGAGCAGCCCGTCGCAGCCGCACCGCGCGCGTCACCGCTGTCGCCAACGCCAGGACCGACATGACGGCCAAGATCGTCGTCGAGACCGCGGACCCGGCGGTGCTGAGTATCAGCGGCAGGCCGAAGCCGACGTAGGTCACCACGTAGAAGACTCCGACCAGCGCGCCGCGCAGCCGCTGCGGTGCGGCGGCCTCCAGGTCGATCAAACCCTCGCGCAGGCATAGGCCCGACGCACACCCCAGGATCAGGAACAGCGGCACGCCCAGCGCCACCGACATGGTCGGCGGGGCCACCGCGGTAGCCGCGTAGCCGAGGGCGGCCAGCACGGCGCCGGCGGTGCCGGCGTGCGGTCCCCAGCGAAGAACGCGGCCCAGGATTTGGACGAGTCCGCTCACGCCGTTGACGATCAGCGCGGCGGTTCCCGCGGCCATCGGGGCCGCGAGCCCGGTATGCAGGCGGCTGGGAATGGCGATGAATCCCAAAGTCGCCGAGGCGAACACCCACGGCGCGAGCGGCATGGCCCAGCTCAGGGCCCACGCGGTTCCCCGCCGCGCCACGGTCGGGGGCTCCCAGGCGCGCGCGGCTACCGTCGCCGTCGCGGCCGAGCTCCGCACCGCCAGGATCGAGAAAATCATCGCCGCCACGACGAGGGCGGCGGCCAGCCCGAACGACACCCGAATGCCCGACTGGCCGGCCCGCGCGATCACGCCCGCGGCGAACGGCCCGACGGCGAACCCGCCGAGCAACACCGCGCCCGCGGTGGCCGCGCCGGCGGGACCCCTCAGATCGGACGCCCATGCGGTGCAGGAGCTCATCAGGAGACCCACCCCGAGCCCGACGACCAACCGTCCCGCCAGCAAGACGTCGGGTTGTTGCGAGAACAGCATGGCCAGCGTGCCCACCAGAGCGGTCGTCGAGCCTGCCAACGCCACGGACTGGCGCCCGAGCGCATCCGATGCGCGCCCGCCGAAAAGCAGGCCGGGCAACAACCCGAGCGCGTAGATCCCGAATATGGCGTCGAGCCGAGCCGCGCCGAGGTGCTGGCGATCGTCGATCGACGGCATCAACGCGACGAAGTGGTTGGCGACCCAACCCGTCGACAGCAGCAGGGCCAGCACGCTCGCGAACACGGCTCGGTTCGCGCCCGACTCGAGGCCCGCGTCGCGCTCGTCCGCCGTCGCCAACGCCGACGCGTTCGACGGGCTCACTGCTTTGTCCTCCCCGGGCTTTGTGACTCACGAATAGACGTAACGACTTACGAAGGTATTCCCGCGTCGGCGCAAGCAAACACAACGTCCGTCGGCGCAAACCGCAGCGAGGTTTGAGATCGGCCGGTTTGGTGAACAGACAGCTCAAACCGGACCCAGGAGGGCAAATGATCAAGCGAACCGCGGCGGCCACGATCGCGCTGGCCGCGCTGCTGTCCGGCGCATGCTCGGCCTCCCAGATCGTCAACACCGGCGGCGACACGAAATGCAAGGACTTCACCGGGCAGGACGAAAAGAAGCAAAGCGATGAAGTCAGCAAGATGCTCAAGGACAAGAACGGCTCCGATCCGACCAACGCGGAGATAACCGCGACCCGGCTGTCCGCGTTGACGTACTGCCAAACGTTGGGCAAGCCGGACACGAAGATCTCCGAGGCTCCGCACGGCTGACCGGGCTAGCCGCAGCCGGGTTTGAATCACGAACGATCCAAACCTGGTGACCGCCGACGCCGATTCCTAGGCTGCGCGAGTGACGTCGAGCAACCCCGCGCCGGCGCGTGTGTCCCTGCGCGGTGTCAACCGAACGTTCGGCAAGCACGCCGTCCTGGACGACATTGACGTCGAGATCGAGCCGGGCGAGGTGGTCGCGTTGCTCGGATCGTCCGGAAGCGGCAAGTCGACACTCTTGCGGCTCATCGCCGGCCTGGACCGTCCGACTGACGGACGGATCGACATCGACGGCATTCCGGTTCGCGGGATCGATCCGCGCTGCGCCATGGTCTTTCAGGAACCTCGACTGCTGCCGTGGCGAAACCTGGCAGCCAATGTGGCCTTCGGCCTGCCTCGCGGCACCACCCGGTCGAAAGGGCCAGCCGTGGTGCAGCATTGGCTCGATGTGGTTGGGCTGCGTGAATTCGGCAACCACTATCCGCGGCAGGTGTCCGGCGGTATGGCCCAACGCGCAGGGCTCGCGCGCGCGCTGGCCCGGCGCCCAAGCGTGCTGCTCCTCGACGAGCCGTTGGCGGCCCTCGACGCATTGACTCGGCTGCGGATGCAGGACCTGCTCGACACGGTGCAGCAGGAGGCGGGCACCACCACGCTTCTGGTGACACACGACGTCGACGAGGCAGTGATCCTGGCCGATCGCGTGCTGATCCTGCGCGCCGACGACCGCGCCGAAACCGGGGGCGTCGCGACTATTGCCGCGACGTTCGACATCACCATTCCCAAACCGCGCGACCGTGGCGACCCGCGCATCGTCGGGCTGCGTGATCGGTTGTTGGACGAACTCGGCGTGCGCCGGCACGGCGCTGCCGACGATGAGGAGGCAATAGCACAATGAAAGCCCGTTATCTAGCGGCAATTTCGGCTTTCGCGGTGGCCGCGGCCGTGTCCGCCTGCGGTTCGAAAGCGGGTCCGACGGCTTCGAAGGACATCCGACTCGATTACGCCTATTACAACCCCCTGAGTCTGGTGGTGCGGGACCAGCACCTGCTCGAGGGGCGGGGTTACAACGTCACCTGGGTTCTTTCGGCCGGCAGCAACAAGGCCAACGAGGGGCTCCGTTCGCAAGCGCTGGACTTCGGGTCGACCGCAGGTTCGGCCGCATTGGTCGCGCGGGCCAACGGCACACCGATCAAGATCATCGACGTGTACAGCAAGCCGGAATGGACGGCGCTGGTTGTCCCGAAGAACTCCCCGATCAACTCGGTGGCCGACCTGAAGGGCAAGAAGATCGCGGTTACCAAGGGGACCGATCCGTACTTCTTCCTGTTGCAATCGCTTGCGACGGCGGGGCTTTCGCCTTCCGACGTGGAGATCATCAACCTGCAGCATGCCGACGGTAAGACCGCCCTGGAGCGCGGCGACGTGGATGCCTGGTCAGGACTGGACCCGTTCATGGCCCAGACCGTCCAGCAACAAGGCTCGCGGTTGCTGTACCGCAACCCGGATTTCAATTCCTACGGCGTGCTGAACGCCCGCGAGGACTTCATCACCGCGCATCCGGATCTCGTCCAATCCGTGGTCAGTAGCTATGAGGAGGCCCGGAAATGGGCGAAGGCGCATCCCGACGAGTTGGCGGCGTTGCTGGCCTCGCAGGCGAAGGTGACACAGAGCGTGGCCCAGGAGGAGTTGCAGCGAACGGCATTGGACATCCAGCCCGCGCCGGGCGATCCCCAGCGCGCGGTCCTGACCAACATCTTGCCGATCGCCGTGGCGGACTCGGACATCAAATCCGACGAAGCCGGGCGCGGCGCCTTGAACACGATCATCGACCCGAAGTACGCCCAGCACGCATCCTGAGGTTACGCGCCGCGCCGGTGGCGGGGCTCGTCGTTCCGCTGCTGCTGCTGGCGACATGGCAACTGGTCACTGCCGCGGGACTTTTCTCGGCCAGTCAGCTGCCGCCCCCGGGCGATGTGGTGGCCGCCCTCGGCGGGCTGCTTCGCCACGGTGAACTGTGGACCCACCTGCAAGCCAGCCTGTTACGGGTGGTGCTCGGCTACCTGGCCGGGGCGGCGGCCGCGCTAGCGCTCGGTTCCCTGATCGGGCTGTCGGGTGCCGCGCGGAGCCTGCTGGCACCGACGGTGGCGGCGCTTCGCACGGTGCCCTCGTTGGCGTGGGTACCGTTGCTGCTCTTATGGTTTGGGATCGACGAGACGCCGAAGGTGTTGCTCGTCGCCATCGGTGCGTTCTTCCCCGTCTACACGACGACGGCGTCGGCACTTACGCACGTCGACCCGCAGCTTCTGGAGGTGGGCCGCGCCTACGGTCGGCACGGTGCGGCGTTGCTGGCGACCGTCATGCTGCCGGCGGCCGCGCCCGGGCTGGTCAACGGTCTGCGATTGGGCCTGGCGAATGCGTGGCTGTTTCTGGTGGCGGCGGAGCTGATCGCCTCGTCGAAGGGGCTCGGCTTCCTGCTCATCGACAGCCAGAACACCGGGCGCACGGACGTGATGCTGCTGGCGATCGTCCTGCTCGCCGGATTGGGCAAACTCAGTGACGCCGCGCTGGGCACGCTCGAGCGCCGAATGGTGAGGCGGCGCAACTAGCCCGAAGGAGCTGTCCCGGCCATGTGTTTATAGCGGTGGCACCGGCTCCGGTTCTGCGGTCGTGGCGTCAGTGTGCCGGCGGCCGACGTGCGCTTCGGCGCGCATCCGTTCAACCATGTGTGGATAGTGCAGTTCGAATGCGGGCCGCTCCGAACGGATCCGCGGCAGCTCCGTGAAGTTGTGTCGCGGCGGCGGGCAGCTCGTTGCCCACTCCAGCGAGTTGCCGTGGCCCCAAGGATCGTCGACGAGCACCGGTTCGCCGTAGCGCCAGCTCTTGGAGACGTTCCACACGAACGGCAACACCGAGATACCGAGAATGAATGCCCCTGTCGTGGCAACAACGTTCAGCGTTTGGAAGCCGTCGGTGGGTAAGTAGTCGGCGTAGCGGCGCGGCATGCCTTTATCGCCCAGCCAGTGCTGCACCAGGAACGTGGTGTGGAAGCCGATGAGGGTCAGCCAGAAGTGCAGCTTGCCCAGCCGCTCGTCCAGCAGCCGGCCGGTCATCTTCGGGAACCAGAAGTAGATGCCCGCATAAGTGGCGAACACGATGGTGCCGAACAGCGTGTAGTGGAAGTGCGCGACCACAAAATAGGTATCGCTGATGTGGAAGTCCAGCGGCGGGCTGGCCAGCAGCACGCCGGTCAGGCCACCCAACAGGAAGGTGATCATGAAGCCCAGGGTGAACAGCATCGGCGTCTCGAAGGTCAACTGGCCTCTCCACATCGTGCCGATCCAGTTGAAGAACTTGATCCCGGTGGGCACCGCGATCAGATATGTCATGAACGAAAAGAACGGCAGCAGAACGGCTCCGGTGGCATACATGTGGTGCGCCCACACCGCGACCGAGAGTGCGGCGATCGACAGCGTCGCGTACACCAGCGTGGTGTAACCGAAGATCGGTTTGCGCGAAAACACCGGGATGATCTCGGACACGATGCCGAAGAACGGCAGCGCGATGACGTATACCTCTGGATGGCCGAAGAACCAGAACAGGTGCTGAAACAGGACCACGCCGCCGTTGGCCGCGTCGTAGACGTGCGCGCCGAGGTGGCGGTCGGCGGCCAGACCGAACAGCGCGGCGGTCAACAGTGGAAAGACAATCAGCACAAGCACACTGGTGACCAGGATGTTCCAGGTGAATATCGGCATCCGGAACATCGTCATGCCGGGTGCGCGCAGGCAGACCACCGTGGTGATCATGTTCACCGCGCCCAGGATGGTGCCCAGGCCGGCGACGATGATGCCCGTGATCCACAGGTCCCCACCGGCCCCAGGTGAGTGGACCGCGTCGCTCAGCGGGGTGTAGAAGGTCCAGCCGAAGTCCGCGGCCCCGCCCGGGGTGATGAACCCGGATGCCACGATGAGCCCACCGAACAGGAACAGCCAGAATGACAAGGCATTCAGCCGCGGGAAGGCGACGTCCGGCGCGCCGATCTGCAGCGGCAGCACCAGGTTGGCGAAGCCGAACACGATCGGCGTGGCGTAGAACAGCAGCATGATGCCGCCGTGCATGGTGAACAGCTGGTTGTACTGCTCGTTCGACAAGAACTGCAGGCCAGGGGCGGCCAACTCGGTCCGCATCAACAGCGCCAGCAAGCCGCCGATGAAGAAGAAGATGAAGCAGGCGACGCAGTACATGATGCCGATCATCTTGTGATCTGTGGTGGTGACGAGCTTGTAGATCAAGTTGCCCTTTGGGCCGTGCCGGGGCGGAAATGGCCGGCGAGCTTCGAGTGCGGCGACGGACGGTGCCTCAGCGGTCACGATCTACCTCCAAGGGACGTGGCAATCTGGCCGAGCAATCGGCAGGCCGCCCAAGTATTCCGAGCCACGACAGCCCGGACCAAGGGTCAAACGTCCCAAAAATGAGGTGATCGCGACGAGGGCGGCCCGCTGGAAAGGGCAGGCTCACCACACCTGGAGCGGTCGTCACGACTGAATGCGGACACGGCTTCTACGACATGCCGCCGTTAGTTAGGGTCAGCTCGCTCGGCGGCTCGTCGTTCAGCACTGCGCGCGCCAGCAATTCGCCGAGCAGCGGCCCGAACTTCATCAGGTTGCTGCCGACAAACGCGACGACGCGACCCCGCCGGGCCACCGTCCAGCCGTCGCCACCCGAGTCCAGCCACGGGGCGCGAGCGGTGACGCAGTCCACCCGGCCCACGGGTGACAGGGACGGAAACAGCGCGCGCACTGTCGCGGCGTCGGGCACCTCCTGCCCGAACGCCCAACGCCCCGTGCTGCCCAGCGGCAATCCGTATCCCTCGGGCGCGGAAAGGCATGCGGCGCCGGCCGCTTCGGCGCCCTCGTAGGTGAAGCGGGTGTGCGGGGCGAATTCGATGCCCAGCGGACCGAACAGGGCCGGCGTCTCGACACCCGCGCAGATGAGCACGCGGTCCGCGTGCACGACGGTGCCGTCCGCGAGCATCGTCGCGCCGTCGTCTTCGACCGACACGACGTGGCCGCGCTCGATGGCGGCACGTTGCGCCAGGGCGTCGCGCGCGCGGCGGATGCGCAGGCTCCCGCCCTGCGGATCGAACACTCCGGTTTCCCATGGCGCGGCCAAAAACGGTATACGCGCGACGATTTCGGACCGGTCAAGCCGAAAGTAAGCGGCGCCGGCATCGTCCATTGCGGCCGCAATGTCCGGGCCGGCGTCGGCGGCGATGAAGCCCTCCGTGCCGAGCAGGCGTCCGGCGCCGAACTCGGTCTCCCAGCGCTGCCAGCCGTCGCGGGCCCGCATGGCGAGCCTGCACAACACGGCGCGCCGATGCGCGATGCGGAAGATGCGCGCCAGTCCCGCGGATTGTTCCGCGAACGGCGCACCGCGCTCGAACACCACCGCGCGTTCCCCGCGCCGGGACAGCTCGTAGGCGGCCGCCAGCCCACAGATGCCCGCGCCGACGATGACGATCATCGTTAGAAGTAAAATCCTGCGTGCGGGGCGTCGGGCACCGCGAACAGCCGATCGGCGACGGCGAGCGCTTGCGGGTCATCGGCGCGGGCCAGCCCGGCGGTGGCCAGGCCGCGCCACGTCGCGCCACCGAGCAGCGCGGCGCCGAGCGCTTCGACTCCGGTGTGCAACTGGGCCGGTCGGTCCGTCGGCTCAGCGCCCGCGGCGGTGATGGTGAAGCTGGCCGAATTCCCCGGCAACAGGGGGTCGTCGACCGCGACGGTGACCTCCCCCTCGCCGACATATCCGCGCGCCGCCAACGCCTTTCGCGCGTCGACGACGCGCAGCCACGTCTCGTCGTGCACCGCGGTAACCCGCGCGGCTCGCCGATCTACGAGGAGCCAGGGCAACGGAGCATCGGCGGGCAGCATCCAGAACACGACGCGATCGATGAGATCGAGCCCGAGCAGGAAACGCAGCAACCCGACGTAGGCCTGCATCGTGGGCGCGAAGAAGTCCTCGACCGCGATGGTGCGCTGGTCGCTGACGAACCATGCATCGGTGTCGACGGGGCGGTAGCGAGCGAATCCGGTCTCCGAGCCCGGTTCGCCGTGCACCGCGACATACGAAGCGCCCGGCGAGGATTCGGCGCGCATCCGCAGGCTGCGCCACCACACGGCCGGGCGGTCGATGGTTCCGGGGCGGGACGGACGATTCTCGGCGTAGATCCGGGGCAGGAGGTCCCAGGATTCGCCCACCTCGACGAGCCGCACCGGACCGCCGGCCGCCACCCCTGGGCGCAGCGCGGCACGTGCAGTCTGAACCTCGACGGTCTGCGACGAACTCGCCACGCCGTAGCCATACCGCTCGTAGATGGTCGCCTCCGAGGCGCGCAGCGTCGCGACCGCTTCGCCCCGCGCGGCGATGTCGCGAAGCTGATGATGTATGAGCTCGGTGGCGATGCCTTTTCGGGTGAACGACGGCAGCACCCCGATGTGGGTCACGGCGGCATGGCCCACGATCGCGCCGCCGGGAAGCGTCAGTCCGCTCGTCACCGCGTCGGCGGTGCCGACGAGTTGCCCCGAAACGAAAGCCCCGATCGTGCGGCCGGGTTCCACCAGCTCGGTGATCTGGCCGGGCGCCAGGTTCGCCAGCGGGGGAAATCCCACCATGGCGGCGCGAAACACGTTCGCCGCGGCGATGAGATCGTCCTCGCCCTCGAGGATGCGAATGTCGGTGCTCATGTCGCCATAATGTCTCGTGCCGTCGGCGGCAGTGCCCGCACCTCCCTCGGACACGAGTTGAGTGCGGCCAGAACCCAGCTTGCTCTCCGCTCGGCAGGAACCTAGCGTCGACGGCAGATGACTCCTCGCTTCTTCTGGTTCCTGCCCACCACCGGTGACAGCCGTTCGATTGTCGGCGGATCGCACGCATCCTCGAACCGCGCAATTCCGAACGGATATCGCCCACCCAGCCGCCGCTACCTGGCGGAAGTGGCTCGCGCCGCGGACCGGCTGGGTTTTGAGGGCGTGCTGACACCCACCGGGACTTGGTGCGAAGACGCGTGGCTGACCTCGGCAGCGTTGCTGGCGGAGACCGAGAGGCTCAAGTTTCTGGTCGCATTCCGCCCCGGCCTGGTGCCTCCCACCCTGGCCGCGCAGCAGACCGCGACGCTGCAACGATTTTCCGGTGGACGGGTGCTGCTCAACGTCGTCAGCGGCGGCGACGATGCCGAACAACGCCGTTTCGGCGACTGGCTCGGCCACGACGAGCGCTACGCTCGCACCGCCGAGTTCCTACAGATCGTCACTTCAGTGTGGACGCAGGAGTCGGTAGATTTCACCGGCAAGTACTACAGAGTCGCCGACGCCAGGGTGTCGGCGCCGCCGAATCCCTTGCCGGAGATTTACTTTGGTGGATCCTCGGCGGCGGCGCTGCCGATCGCTGCCGAGTATGCCGACGTGTACCTCACCTGGGGCGAGCCTCCGGACGACGCCGCCGCCAAGATCGAGCGCGTGCGCGAGCGGGCCGCCGCGGTTGGCCGCAAGGTTCGGTTCGGCATTCGATTGCACACCATCAGCCGCGACACCTCGGCGGCGGCCTGGGCCGTCGCGAACGAGATGCTTGCCGATCTGACCGACGAGGAGATCGCCAAAGCCACATCGCTGCATGCCAAATCGGAATCCGAGGGACAGCGACGGATGACCGCCCTGCACGGCGGCCAGGTCGACAAGCTCGAGGTCTACCCGAATCTGTGGGCCGGAGTCGGTCTGGTCCGCGGCGGCGCCGGCACGGCGCTGGTCGGCAGCCACCGGGAGGTCGCGGACCTAATCCTGGAATACCATTCGCTGGGCTTCGAGGAGTTCATCCTGTCGGGCTACCCACACCTCGAAGAGGCGTACTGGTTCGCCGAGGGCGTGCTGCCCCTGCTGCCGAAGTAGCGGATCCCTGCTGGACGTCGTGACGGGGTTGTAATCCGTGTGATTCCAAGAGCGCCAGCGCCCGGCCATGCAGCGCGAGAGCGCGTATTTGCCGCCGAAGCACGCGCCGCGCTGGGGGCCGTCAGCGCGCTTCCGGCCGCCGCCGCTGGGCGTCCGAACCGCCAATGGACGCGGAAAGCAAACTGATGGGATCACAAGCGCAACAAGCGAAGTCACGGCGGACGAGCGGTGCGCGAGAGGCGAAGCCCCGGCCGGCAAACCGGCCACCCCGACGCCGGCATGTTTTCCTGCTCAACGGGGGCGCCGGCGCCGCCCGCCGTGCGACGCGAACCTGATCATCGAGCAGTTATTCCCCTCGGTGGCTGGGCCCGGCCAAAACCGCCGTCGCGGTCCGCGTCTCCGGGCGCATCGCGGCACAGTGGTTGTATTCGTTAGGAAGGCTGGTCTGGTGATGCCCGATTCGTCGAGCCTCGTGCACCTGGCGGTGGCGTTGGATGGTGCCGGCTGGCATCCGGCCGCATGGCGGGAGGCCGAAGCGCGACCGCACGAACTGTTTGACCCCGCCTACTGGGCCGACCTGGTCGCCGAAGCCGAGAGCGGATCGCTGGACTTCGTCACGATCGAGGACGCGATGACCGTCCAGTCGGACGATCCCTTCGAGCCTGACAATCGCGTCGACCGCGTCAGCGGTCGCTTGGACGCGGTCCTCGTCGCCGCCCGAATCGCCCCGCGCAGCAAAGGCATTGGGTTCGTGCCGACGGCGACGATCACTCACACCGAACCGTTCCATGTGTCGAAGTCGATCGCCACGCTCGACTACGTGAGCACCGGCCGGGCCGGGCTCCGGGTCCAGATCTCCGCTCGCAACGACGCGGCGGCGCACTTCGGGCGCCGCACGCTGCCTCGCATGTCCCTCGACGTAATCGATGATCCCGCCATTCAGGAGCAGATCCGCGAGCATTTCGCCGAGGCCGCGGATTACGTCGAGGTGCTGCGCCGCCTGTGGGATAGCTGGGAGGACGACGCCGAGATCCGTGACGTCGCGACCGGACGGTTCATCGACCGTCAGAAGCTGCACTACATCGACTTCGAAGGCCGGTGGTTCTCCGTCAAGGGACCGTCGATCACCCCGCGCCCGCCGCAGGGGCAGCCGATCGTCGCCGCGCTGGGACACAGCCATGTGTCGTACCGGTTGATCGCGGGCAGCGCGGACGTCGGGTTCGTCACACCGCGTGACGCCGCGCAGGCGAGCGATATCGTCGGCGAGATCACGGCGCTGCGAAGCGCCGCGGGCCCAAGCGGCGACGGGCTGCACATATTCGGTGACGTGGTGGTGTTCCTCGATCGCACCCCGCAGGCCGCTCAGGCCCGGCGACGCCGACTTGATGAACTGGCCGGAGCCGAATACCGCAGCGACGCAGACATTTTCGTCGGGACCCCGGAACAGCTGGCCGACGTGCTGCAGGAGTGGCATGCCGCAGGGCTGTCGGGATTCCGGTTACGCCCGGCCGCTTTGCCCCATGACCTCGTGCAGATCACCCAGGGCCTGGTGCCCGAATTGCGCCGTCGCGGGCTGTTCCGTTCCGCCTACGAGGCGGACACGCTTCGCGGACTGCTCGGATTGCGCCGTCCCACCAACCGCTACGCGGTCGCCTGAAACAGGCCCGATATTGAGGATCTCCAGATGAGCGCTCCGGCAAAACAGATTCACTTGGCGGCCCACTTTCCCGGCGTCAACAACACGACGGTGTGGAGTGACCCGGCGGCCGGAAGCCACATCGAATTCAGCTCGTTCGCGCGGTTTGCTCAGGCGGCCGAGCGAGGCAAGTTCGATTTCCTGTTCCTGGCCGAAGGCCTGCGGTTGCGCGAGCAGAACGGACAGATCTACGACCTGGACGTAGTGGGCCGTCCCGACACCTTCACCGTGTTGGCCGCGCTCGCGGCGGTGACCGACCGCCTTGGACTGACCGGCACGATCAACTCCACCTTCAACGAGCCCTACGAAGTGGCCCGGCAATTCGCCTCGCTGGACCATCTCTCCGGCGGGCGCGCCGCGTGGAATGTCGTCACCTCCTGGGATGCGTTTACCGGCGAGAACTTCCGCCGGGGCGGATTCCTGGCCGAGGACCAGCGCTACGAGCGGGCGAAGACTTTCCTGCAGACGACGCTGGAGCTCTTCGACTCCTGGCGCGGAGACGAAATCGTGGCGGACAAGAAAACCGGCGTCTTTCTGTCCGACCCACACGCGGGCGCATTCGGCCACCGAGACGCACATTTCGACATCCACGGTCGATTCAACGTCCCGAGAAGCCCGCAGGGCCGGCCGGTGATCTTCCAGGCCGGCGATTCCGACGAGGGTCGCGAGTTCGCCGCTTCGGCGGCCGACGCGATCTTCTCCCGACACAGCACGCTGGGAGCGGGCCAAGCGTTCTACGCCGACGTCAAGGGACGCCTCGCCCGATACGGGCGACGTCGCGACGAGTTGCTCATTCTGCCCGCCGCAACGTTCGTCATCGGTGACACCGACGCCGAGGCCGCCGACATCGCCCACGAGGTGCGGCTGGCGCAGGTTTCCCCGCAGACGGCGATCAAATTCCTCGAACAGCTCTGGAACCGAGAACTTTCGGACCACGATCCGGACGGCCCGTTGCCCGCCGTGGACCCCATCGTGGGGGAAAACACCGTTTCGCGCGGGCGGGCCAGCGTCCGCATGTTTCGGGACCCGATCGCGATCGCCAACGACTGGCGGGCCAAAGCCGAGGCGCAAAAGCTGACTAGTCGCGAATTGATCGTCGAGGTCACCGGGCGCCAGTCCTTCATCGGATCGCCGCGGACCGTCGCCGCGACGATCAACGACTTCGTGCAAGCCGACGCCAGTGACGGGTTCATACTGGTCCCGCACATCACGCCCGGGGGGCTCGATCCCTTCGTCGATCGGGTCGTGCCGCTGCTGCAGGAACGCGGCGTGTTCCGCACCGACTACGCGGGCACCACCCTGCGCGAGCACCTCGGCTTGCCGCCGCTGCCGGTGCCCGGGCGATCGGCTGACCCGGACGCCTCCAGAGGGGTGGCTTCGTAAGGCTCATGACCACCCCGCTGACGGTCCTCGACCTCGTTCCGATCTCGTCCGGCTCGACTGCCGCGCAGGCCCTGCGCAACAGCATCGACCTCGCGCGGCACGCCGAAGGCTTGGGCTACGCGCGCTACTGGTTCGCCGAACACCACCTCAACCCCGGCGTCGCTGGCACGTCTCCCGCGGTGCTGCTCGCCCTGACCGCCGCGCACACGTCGACGATCCGGCTCGGTTCGGGCGCGGTCCAGATGGGACATCGCACCGCCTTGTCCACGGTGGAGGAATTCGGCCTGCTGGATGCGGCGCATCCGGGCCGATTCGATTTGGGCCTCGGGCGTTCCGGTGGCAAGCCGCGGGTGCCGGCACGGGTCGCTCCGGCGCCGCGGCCGGTGGTCAATGGGCACGCATCGAATGGGTTGCGAATCCCTGCCAGATTCGATCCGACGCCGCTGCTGAGCTCGCCGCGCTTCGCGTTGCACAAGGCATTGCTGTCGCTGCCGGGTGCCGAACCGCAGAATTACACCGAGCAGGTGGACGACATTCTCGCCCTGATCGCCGGTTCCTATCGATCCGCCGAGGGGGAAGAGGCGCGTATCGTGCCGGGGGAAGGCGCCGACCTGCAGATCTGGATCCTCGGCAGCAGCGGCGGGGAGAGCGCGGCAGTCGCCGGTGACCGGGGCCTGCGGTTCGCCGCCAATTACCACGTCGCACCGGCGGCGGTCTTGGAGGCCACCGATGCCTACCGGGCTGATTTCAAGCCCTCGCCCGAGCTCGACCGGCCGTACGTCTCGGTGTCGGCCGACGTCGTCGTCGCCGACGACGAGGCCACCGCACGCAACCTCGCCGCGGGTTACGGGCCCTGGGTGCGCAGCATTCGCACCGGCGAGGGCGCGATCCCGTTTCCCACCCCCGACGAAGCGCGCCGGCACACCTGGACCGCGGCCGACCGTGAACTAGTCGCGGACCGCGTCGAGACCCAGTTCGTCGGCTCCGCGGTGCAGGTCGCCGATCAGCTCGAGCGATTACGCGATGCAACCGAGGCCGACGAACTGATCATCACGACGATTACTCATGATCACCAGGACCGGGTTCGGTCCTATCGGCTGCTCGCCGAGGAGTGGGCCCGGCGATGAGGTGGCCAGCCTAACGAATCTGCAGGCCGGTCACCGCTCGCGAAATGACCAGGCGCTGAATCTCGCTCGTTCCCTCGAAGATGGTGAAGATCTTCGCGTCGCGGTGCATTCGCTCCACCGGGTAGTCGCGGGTGTACCCGTTCCCGCCCAGGATCTGGATGGCCTCGTCGGTGACATAGACCGCGGTCTCGCTGGCCACCAGCTTGGCCATCGAGCCCTCCGCGGAGTCGAAGCTCTGGTTGTTGCGGGCCATCCAGCCCGCCCGCCACACCAGCATCCGCGCCGCGTCGATGCGGCTCTTCATGTCTGCCAGCTTGAACGCGATCGCCTGGAATTCGCCGATCTTGCGGCCGAATTGCTCGCGCTGGCAAGCGTATTCGAGGGCGTATTCATAGGCGGCCCGGGCCACCCCGACGGCCATCGCGCCGACCGTGGGCCTGGTGCGCTCGAAGGTCTTCATCGCGGCCTGCCCGCGCGACGAGGCGCCGGACTTGACTCGGGCGATGCGCTCCTCGAACTTCTCCCGTCCGCCCAGAATCGCGTCCTCGGGCAGCCGGACGTTGTCCAGCACTACTTCGGCGGTATGCGAGGCGCGGATCCCGTGCTTTTTGAATTTCTGCCCCTGCGACAGGCCGTGGGTGTCCGGCGGGATGACGAACGTGGCCTGGCCGCGGGTGCCGAGCTCGGGATAGACCGAGGCCACCACGATGTGAACATTGGCGATGCCGCCGTTGGTCGCCCACGTCTTGGTGCCGTTGAGCACCCATTCGCCGGCCGCCTCGTCGTATCGTGCGCGGGTGCGGATGGCGCCGACGTCCGAGCCCGCGTCGGGCTCCGAGGAGCAGAACGCGCCGAGTTTGGGTTCGCCGGGCGTACCGAACATCTCGGGAAGCCAGCGACCCAGCTGTTCCGGGGTTCCGTTGCCCGCCAACGCCGCCGCGGCCAGACCGGTGCCCAGGATGGACAGCGCGATGCCGGCGTCACCCCAAAACATCTCCTCGAACGTGGTGAGAAATCCCAACCCGCTCGGCTCGGCCGCCTGCTGGGCGAAGAAGTCGGGGGAGTACAGACCGACCTTCGCGGCCTCCTGGATCACGGGCCATGGGGTTTCCTCCCGCTCGTCCCATTCCGATGCGGCGGGGCGGATCACTTCGGCCGCAAATTTGTGCACCCAATCGCGCACCTCGATCACGTCGTCGCTCAATTGCAGTGAGAATGTCACGGGTAAGGCTCCTGAAATAGGTTGGTGGATTTCAGCTTTCCGGCTTTTCCGGCTTGCGATATTGCTTGAGGACGCTGAGCGTCTGGTTCACCCACGCCTCGATGTAGCGGTCCTCGGCGATATTGCCGGGCAGGCGCCCGGTCAGCGACTGCAACGTCGCGGCGTAGGACAACGACCCGATCGCCACGGCCGCGGTCGCCGCGGGATCGGGTATCTCGTTGCGGCCCGATCGATTCAACGCGGCCAGTTCGTCGGCGAACCGCTGGTAGGCGTTGTCGGTAATGACCTGCCAGGTCTTCTCGCCGAGATCGCCGAGCTCGTCGGGTTCGCGCAGCATGACCTTGAGCAAGTCCTCGCTCTCCTTGAGGTTGCCCCAGATCAACTGGCCCGCCGTTCGCACCGCCTGCTCGACGCTGCCGGGCTCTCCGGCGTCGTACTGCTCCCGGGCGGCCACGATGCTGTCGATCCGGTGCGCGACGGCGGCCTCCAGCAGCTCTCGCTTGGAGCCGAAGTGCTTGTAGAGCGCGCCCGACCCCGGCGCCAGGCCGGACGCCCGCTGGATGTCGGCCACCGACGTCGCGGCGTAACCCTTGTCGGCGAAAAGCCGCAGCGCTTCGCCCAGCAGTCGGTCACGCCCCGAAAGTTGCATAGGTGAGAGAGTACTCACTCACCAAGGCGGTGGCCATATCTGTGTTGCGAAATTCACATCGCGTGCCCGGGGGCAGTCGGCGGCGACGAAATGGGCCCGCGGGAACATTTGCATTCGATAAGCGCCGGGCCCGTCGGGTTGCCCGGCTCCCGACACCCCAATTACCTTTCACGGCAGGGGGCGGGGAATTCGCATCCGAATGACGACACCGCTAGTCGGGTAAACCGCTAGGCCCCAACGTGTTACGCGGGCGTCGACGCCGAATATTGCGACGCACAAGGCAACAACCAACGAGAAGGCGAGTATGCAGCAAGTCGAAGAATTCCCGGAGCGAGGCGTCGGCCGCGACCAAGCTTCGCGACGTGAACGAAACGACCGGCTGCGCTCCGTGATTCGCAGCGACCTGCCGGCGTCACTGGTTGTGTTCCTGGTGGCTCTGCCCTTGTCGCTCGGGATCGCCATCGCATCCAACGCTCCAGTGCTCGCCGGCCTGATCGCCGCGATCGTCGGTGGGATCGTCGCTGGGTTGATCGGAGGATCGCCACTACAGGTGAGTGGTCCCGCGGCCGGGCTCACCGTCATCGTCGCCGACCTGGTGTCCCACTTCGGTTGGGGGGTGACGTGTTTGATCACCGTCGGCGCCGGCGTCCTGCAGGTCTTGCTGGGCATGAGCCGCGTCGCGCGGTCAGCGCTGGCGATTTCACCGGTCGTCGTGCACGCGATGCTGGCGGGAATCGGAATCACCATCGCACTTCAACAGGTTCATGTGTTGTTGGGCGGCAAATCGAAAAGCAATGCCTGGCAAAACGTTATCGGCCTACCGGACCAGGTGCTCGGCGCGCACCGACCCGGCGTGATCCTGGGCGTGCTGGTGGTTTTGATTCTGATCGGATGGCGGTGGGCGCCCACCAAAGTCGCCCGCATACCCGGCGCGCTCGTCGCCATCGTCACCGTGACGGTTATCTCGCTGGTCTTTCCGTTCGACGTGCCGCGGATCGAGCTCGAGGGATCCGTTTTGGACGCGCTGCAGCTGCCGGAACTGCCCGACGGCGGTTGGGGCGCCGTCGCGGTGGGTGTTCTGACGGTCGCGCTTGTCACTAGCGTTCAGAGCCTGCTGACCGCAGTGTCGATCGACAGAATGCACAACGGAACGCGGACCGACTTCGATCGTGAGCTGATCGGACAGGGCGCTGCGAACATCGTGTCGGGCGCGATCGGTGGCCTGCCGATCAGCGGTGTCATCGTGCGCAGCGCGGCTAATGTCAACGCGGGCGCGAAATCCCGTGCCTCGACGGTCATGCACGGCGTGTGGATCCTGCTGTTCACACTTCCGTTCGCGGAACTGGTCGAGCAGATCCCAAGCGCGGCGCTAGCCGGCCTGCTGATCGTCATTGGAATTCAGCTACTCAAGCCGGCCCATATCGAGACCGCGCGCCGCACCGGAGATCTCGCCGTGTATATCGTCACCGCGCTCGCGGTGGTCTTCCTCAACCTGCTGCACGGCGTCCTGATCGGCCTTGCGGTCGCGGTGGCGCTGACCGGCTGGCGGGTGATACGGGCCAGGGTCGAGGCCGCGCGCGTGGGTGACGAATGGACGATCGACGTCGGGGGTGCATGCACCTTTCTCGCCCTGCCCCGGCTGACCCGGGTGCTGGCGTCCGTCCCGGCGGGCGCGGTGGTGACGGTCAACGTCGCGGCCAACTACCTCGATCACGCCGCGCACCAGGCGATTAGCGACTGGCTGCGCCACCATCGGCATACCGGCGGCACGGTGCGCATCCACGGCATGAGCGAGCCGGACGGGAGCGGTCCGTCCGACGGTGAGGCCGCAAACGTCGAGCGCGGCGGGGCCCAGCTGACCCTGGTCCATCCCAAGACGGCATCGGCCGAAGGGAGCTGACCGCTGCGCCGGCGCTAGTAGCGCCGCGCGTGTGAACCGCTAACCTCAAACATCGCGCCTATATCCTGAGCTCGTTGGTCAAGCCAGGGCCAAGACGGAAGGCAAGATGTCACGAGAAGTTCGGCCGCTGCCGCGGACGGTGTGAGTGATGGCGACCGATAGGCCTCCGCCTCATCGTCTGCGGTTGCCGATGAAGGTGCTCTCGCTGCGCACCATCCTCATCGTCGCCGCGCTGTCGGTGATCACGCTGGTCGTCCTTCTGGGCGCGTGGGTGTGGATCGGCGTCACCAACGATCAATACAGCCAGCTCGACCGCCGGCTGGATTCGGTGAGCAGTTTGGGAGACATCAACACGCTGATCAACAGCGGCCAGCTCGCCAATCCCGATCGGCCGACGCCGGACGGCAACCTGGTGCGCACCGCGCGCATCGGGGATGTCACGGTGTCCGTTCCGGGCAATATCGTTTTGCCGAAGCTTCCGAACGGATACGCCAACACCACCATCAACGGCGTGCAGTACCGCGTCCGCACCTTCAGCGCGGGCCCCGCCTCGATCGCGCTCGCCGCCCCGCTGGCCGAAGCGCAGCACCGGATCAACGAACTGCACCTGCGGGTGTTGCTCATCTGCGGCAGCGTCATCGGCGGCACGATCCTCGTCGGCTGGGTCATCTCGTTGATCATGGTCAATCCGTTCCTGTTGCTGGCGCAGCAGGCCCGCGCCATCAACGCCCAATCCAGCCCCGACGAAGTCCAGGTTCGGGGCGTGCGCGAGGCCGTGGAGATCGCCGAAGCCGTCGAAGGCATGCTGGCCCGCATCGGCAACGAGCAACAGCGCACCAAGGCGGCGCTGGAGTCGGCCCGCGACTTCGCCGCCGTCGCGTCGCACGAGCTGCGCACCCCGCTGACCGCCATGCGCACCAACCTGGAAGTGTTGTCCACCTTGGAAATACCGCGGGAACAACGCCAAGAGGTGATCGGTGACGTCATCCGCACCCAGAGCCGGATCGAAGCGACGCTGACGGCGCTGGAACGGCTCGCACAGGGTGAACTGACCACGGTCGACGACTTTGTCCCGTTCGACATCACGGAGCTTCTGGATCGTGCCGCGCACGACGCCCTTCGGATCTACCCCGACGTGCAGGTGTCGCTGGTGCCGTCGCCCACGGTGCTGATGGTGGGATTGCCCACGGGGCTGCGGCTGGTGATCGACAACGCGATCGCCAACGCCGTCAAGCACGGTAGCGCCACCGAAATCCGGCTCTACGTAACCAGTTCCGGCGAGGGCGTGGAAATCGCCGTCGACGACAACGGCACCGGGGTGCCCGAGTCCGAGCGCACCGCGGTCTTCGAACGCTTCTCGCGCGGGTCTACCGCTTCCCGTTCCGGGTCGGGTCTCGGGCTGGCTCTCGTCGCCCAGCAGGCCGAACTACACGGCGGGACAGCGTCCCTGCACTCCAGTCCGTTGGGCGGCACGCGTCTGCTGCTCCGGCTGGCCGGTGACGGGCGCGGGCCGGCCAGCTGACGCGATGCTCGGCCACCTCGGTGTCAACGTGCCGGACCTCCGGGCCGCGAAACGGTACTACGACGCGCTGATGCCCTTGGTCGGATTTGAGCTCTTCCTTGATGCCGTCGACGAATTCGCCTACAAACCCGCGGACAACAAGCCCGGGACGTACCTGTTCTTCTACCCGTCGGGCCAACCGGGCGAGTACTCCGCAGAGCGGACCGGTCTGCAGCACCTGGCGTTCATGGTGCGGCGCAGATCCTCGGTGCACGCCGTACACGACCATGTCCTTCGGATCGGCGGCACGGTCATCCATCCCCCGCGACATTTCCCGCAGTACGCCGCCCACTATTACGCCACCTTCTGGTATGACCCCTTCGGTCTGCGTCTCGAGGCCGTGTGCCACCACGACCGCGACTAAGGGATATCAGGGCCCTTGACATGAATCAGGCAGGTTGATATCACTGGGAAAGCGCCGCCACACCGATTCGCCGAGGAGTGACCGGGGGACGAGATGACTGATCCCAAACCGCCAGCCTGGCTCAAGGCGATGAACAAGGTGATGATGGAGATGCAGAAACTCGGTATCGTCGCCGGACCAGTCCGGGTTCTTACCGTGCCGGGCCGCAAATCTGGGAGGCCGCGCAGCACGCCCGTCACGCCGTTCACGCTTCATGACAGCCGCTACCTCGTCGGACATTCGCAGGCCGATTGGGTGCTCAACGCGCGCGCCGCCAGCACCGGAACCATCATGCGCGGCCGCAAAGCTGAGCGTGTGGCGTTTGCCGAACTCTCCGTGGAGCAGGCCCGTCCCGTGCTGCGCGCTTTTCCGGAAAAGGTGCCGCGGGGAGTGGGGTTCTACAAGCGCTCCGGGTTGGTGGAGCACGGCACCGCCGATGAGTTCGAGGCCCTCGCCGGCCGATGTGCGGTGTTCCGGCTCGACGCCGCGCCGGCATCCTAAAGGCTAGCTGCTTGCCGTCGAAACCAGTTGGCGCTCGGGCGCTTTCATCGGCGCCGGACCGCGCGGCGGGGCGACCCGCGGCCAGAAGAACCATCTACCCAGCAGCGCGACGATGGACGGCACAACGAGCGCCCGCACGACCAGCGTGTCCATCATCAACCCGATCGCGATGGTCGTGCCGATCTGCGCAATGCTGAGCACGCTGCTGCCCAGCAACGCGAGCATGGTGAGCCCGAAAACGATGCCCGCGGTCGTGACTACCCCGCCGGTGCCGCCGAACGCGCGGATGATGCCCGTTCTGATTCCCGCGGTTGCCTCCTGCTTGATCCGCAACGCCAGCAGCAGGTTGTAGTCCGCGCCGACGGCGATCAATGCGATGAAGGCGATGGGGGCGACCGCCCAGTGCAGCTCGTGATCAAGCAGGCGCTGCCAAATGAGCGCGCTGATGCCCAGTGCCGACGCGTAGGAGGCGACGACGGTGCCGACGACGACCAGCCCGGCCACCGGACTTCGCAGCATCGCCGTGACGATCAGGAAGATGAGGACCAGCGCCGCACCCACGAGCAATGCGCTGTCACGGGCGACAAAGTGCTGCAGATCGGCGGTCACGGGGCCGACGCCGGCCACGTCGACTCCCGTCGGCGCCAGCGTTCCCTCCTTGGTGGCCTCGTTGATCGCGGTGCGCACCCGATCCGCGCGCGCCGCGCCCTCGGCGCCCCACTCGTCGCCGTTGCCGTAGACCAGCAGGTAGGTGGCGCGGCCATCGGCCGAGATCAGTTGGTGCAGGACCTCGACGTACCGCGGGTCGCTCAGCGCGCGTTGCGGCAGGTAGAAACCGGACGCGGCGCTGCCCTGAAATTGGGTGGCGATCTCGGTCAGGTAGTCGGTCAGCTGGTGCAGCTGCGGCCCGATCGTGTCGCTCAGGCTCAGCAACTCGTGAGTGGCCGAGCGCGCTTGTGCGAGGGCGTCTTTCATCAAATTCACGGTCTGTGGCAAGCTCGAGATGGCCGTCGCGGCGACGCTTGACCCGCTGGTCAGCTTGGCCGCGCCGTCGCCGAGCCGCGTCGAGGTCTGCACCAGGTTGTCGACGGGCTGGAGCACACGGTCCACCGTCGAGCAGATCGGGTTGGCATCGCAGCCCGGGGTGCGAGCGACGAAATCCCGCAGCGGGTCGAGGTAACCCGATACTGTCGTGACAGAGCGTTGCACGCCGTCCATGCCGCTGCGCATGTCGTCAGCGGCGGCGGACATGTCGGCCAAACCCGCACTGCCGCCACGCAATCCACCCCCGAGCCTGTCCACCGCGGTTTGCGTCTGCGCCAGAGCGCTGTCGAGTTCGGAGACCCGGTTCAGCCGTTGGGTCAGTGAGTCGATCGTGTCCCCGAGCTGACGGCCGAGCACTCCGGTCTGATACGTCAACGTCGCCTCGTCGGGCACCCTGCCGTCGGGGCGGCTCGCGGACTGCACCATGCGCACACCCGGGATCGCCATGATCTGGCGCGTGATCCGTTCCACCGCGATCAGCCCCGCCGGGGTGCGCAGGTCATGGTCGGCCTGAATGGTGACGATTTCGGGCAGGAGCGAATTCGACGCAAAGTGCCGGTCGCTGGCCGCGTAGCCGCGGCTGGATTCGGCGACGGCGGGGGTGGCGGCCGGTTCGTTCCAGCCGATCCGGGTGCCCGCCAGCGGCAGCGCCGCCAGCAGGGTCAAGCCGCCCGCGGTGACCAGGATGGGGCCGGGCCAGCGCGCCACCGCTGCTCCCACGCGCCGCCAGCGCCGCGACGTCGCCGAGGGCCGCGGCTCGAGAAACCCCCCGCGCAGGGCCAGGCCCATCAGCGCCGGTGTCAGCGTCAGCGCGGCGGCCATGGTGACTAAAACCCCTATCGCGCAAGGTATCCCGGCGCTGCGGAACATCCCCACCCGGGCTAAGCCAAGGCATCCCAACGCAACCGACACCGTCAGCGCCGATCCGATGACCACCGGCGCGACGGCCCGGTAGGCCTCGGCCAGCGCCTGCGTCGGCTCGATACCGCGGCGCCGGCCCTCGTGGTAGCGGCCGATGAGAAAGATCGCGTAGTCGGTGCCCGCGCCCAGCGTCATCGCCGCCATGAGCGCCGCCGAGAACAGCGACACCTCAACGACATTGGCCTGGCCAACGGCCGCGGCCACGGAACGGGCCAGGGCCAGCGCGATTCCGACCGAGGTCAGGGGTATCGCCGCGGCGATCGGCGATCGGGATATCAACAGCAACAACAGCAGGATGACACCGACGGTGGCGGCGGTGATCATGAGCATCTGCCGGTCGATCGCGGAGAATTCGTCGACGATGGTGGCGCCGGGACCCGTGACGAGGACGCGCAGGCCCGGCGGCGGTGACAGCTTGGACACGTCGCCGCGCACGGCATTCACCGAATCGCGGGCCTCCGACGTGCCGAGCATTCCGGCGAGCCGCACCATCAGGCTGACGGCCCGCCCGTCGGAACTCTGGGCGCCCGCGGCCGTGGCGGGGTGTGACCACAAGTCGGTCAACGCGTTCACGTGGGCGCGATCGGCGGACAGGGCCGCAGTCAGCGCGTCATAGAACTGGCGGTCGCGCGGCGTGAGGCGCTGATCACGTTCCAGCACAACATAAACGAAGTTGTTGCTTGGCTTTTGGCCGAACAGCCCGGCGGCGCGGGACGCGGCGACGGAGCTCGGCGCCTCGGCGGGCATGAACGCGCGGGCGTGCGTGTCCACCACCCGCTCCAGTTGTGTGATGGCCAGATTCGCGCCGGCCGCTGCCAGGACCCACAGGCCGACGATCAGGGTCGCGTATCGGCCGCTAAGGCGCGAGAGCATTCCCGTGCCGTCAAGCAACGGTCTGCCGATCGCTGGGTCCGCCCAGCAACTCCATGACCCGTCGCTCGTCCCCGGACAGGGAACGCACCCGCAGCGAGCGCCGGGACGCGATCTCCAGCAGGGCGTGCAGCCCGGGCTCGGCGGCCGCGAGGTCGGCCCGCACCCGTTCGGCCGCAACGCCGTCGTGCACCGCCTGATCCAGCTTGGCGACGAGCATCGTCATCCAGCGCTGCCGCAGCGATAGCAGTAGGCCTTCCTCGTCGCCGAACAGCCGAGACACCTCGGACGAACCGTCGGCCAGCGCGAGGGCCGCCTCGGGATCGGTCTCGGCGGCCTTGATCACGTTGGCCATGAAGGCCATCCGGTCGTGCAGCAGTGTCCATGTCATGCCTCGACGTTAGGAAGGCGGACCTCTGCCGCGCGTCGTGCCGAGGTTCGGTCTTTGCCTCCTACCAGGGGCGGAGACGGGTGCCGACCTCGGCATGATGTTGCGAGGAGCGGAGCTCTCTTAGGATTGGACGATGTTGCGTGCCGCCGCGGATTACTTGCGGGAGCAGCTTGGCCGGCGCAGCGAGCTGATCCCCTTGGGTATCACCTGGACGTCGTTTGTCGCTGTCGACGTCACCGAGGTGGGCGCCTGGGTGATCGCGATCCTGCAACGCCCAACCGCCGGCCTGCCCGTGGTGCTGGCGGCGCTCGCGGTGTCGGTCTCACCGACGCTGCTGTTCTTTTTCTTCAACATGAAGCTCAGCCCGCTGCTGATGTGGGCAACCTGGTCGACGGCCACCGCCATCATGCTGTTCGGCACGCCGACACCCGTTCATGCCGATTTCGCCCCGGCGCTGCTGGTGCTCATGGTCCTATCCGTCGCGACCTTGAGCTCCATCGCGGGCGGCTTGCTGGCAGCCGCGTCGGCGGCCGGGCTGCTGCTCGCGGCGGCCGCGCTTCACCGCCTGGACGCTGTCGCCCTATACCTCGGTTTCGTTGCGGCGGGCTGGCTGCTCGGCTACATCATGCGCAGCCAACGGCTGCTGCTGGCCGAGCAGATACGCGCGCAGGAGGCGCTGGCCGAGCACGCCGCCGCCGACGAGCGTCGGCGCATCGCCCGAGAAGTGCACGACGTCATCGCCCACTCGCTGTCCATCACGCTGTTGCACGTGACCGGTGCGCGGCGGGCGCTGCAGCAGGATCGCGACGTCGACGACGCGGTCGAGGCGCTCGAACAGGCCGAGCGGCTGGGCCGGCAGGCGATGGCCGACATCCGCCGGACCGTAGGGCTGCTCAACGATTCGCCAATGAAGATCGCGCCCGAGCCGGGCGTTGACGACATCCGGCTACTCGTCGGGGATTACGAGCGAGCCGGTCTGGCCGTCACACTGCGCGTCGAGGGTCCCACCCCGCGCGTCTCGGCGGCCGTCGGTCACGCGCTGTATCGCATCGCCCAGGAATCGCTGACCAACATCGCCAAACATGCCCCCGACTCGAAATCCACGGTGGCGCTGAGCGTCTCAGCGGTCTCGGCAAGCCTCGTCATCGACAATCGGCTGCCGGCCGCGGTGGCCGCGGCCCCGTGCGCGGAAGGGCGCGGGGTGAGCGGCATGCGCCAGCGCGTCGAACTGCTGGGCGGCGCGATCGACGTCGGCCCGACGGGCGACGGGTGGTCGGTGCGTGCCGAGATCCCGCTCGAAGCGGGCGACACGGGCTGGCGGCCGCCGTGGTGCAAGTTGTGATCGACGAGGCCGAGATCGCGGTGCTGCTGGTCGACGACCAGGACTTGGTGCGGTCCGGGTTGCGCCGGATCCTGCGCCGCAAGGACGGATTCAACGTCGTCGCCGAATGCGCCGACGGGGACGAGGTGCCCGCCGCCGTTGCCGCGCACCGGCCCGACGTCGTCGTGATGGACCTGCGAATGCGGCGGGTCGACGGGATCGAGGCGACGCGAAGGTTGGCCGGCGGCACGCCAGTGCTCGCGTTGACCACATTCAACGAGGACGACTTGCTGTCCGGGGCGCTGCGGGCCGGGGCCGCCGGATTCGTGCTCAAGGACTCGTCGGCCGAGGAGTTGATCCGCGCCGTGCGGACGGTGGCCCGGGGAGACAGCTACCTCGATCCCGCGGTCACCTCCCGCGTCCTCACCACCTACCGCAAGGCCGCCCCCGACGCCTGCGAACGGCGGGGCAACGAGATCGCACAGCTCACCACGCGCGAGTTGGACGTGCTGACGCTGATCGGGAAGGGACTGTCCAACAGCGAAATCGCCGACGAACTTTGCATCTCGGGTGTCACCGTCAAAAGTCACATCGGCCGGATCTTCGGGAAACTCGACCTGCGGGATCGCGCCGCGGCGATCGTCTACGCCTACGACAACGGGATCGTCGCCCCGCGCTGAAAACGTCAAGAGGTGCGGCGACCGCAGTGACGGCGACCTAATAGCCCGAATTCACAGTGGGGTGGCCTGCTGGGCCAGGTTCAGCAACACGTAGGCGATACAGAAGAGGAAGTTGAGTACCACCAGGACCAGGCCCATGAACAGCAGCGAGCGGGTGCCCTGGCGCTTGAGGCGCTTGACCCTCGCGCCCCGGGCCTCGCGATTGAGCTGCATCGCGATCAACGCGAAATTCACATCCGTCACTTCATCGTCGGCGACGGGCCCCCCGGCCACCATCTGGCGCAGGCGTTCGGGGGCGGTGTGGACGCCGACGCGCTCGAAATGGTGACACAGCCGCCGCGCCCGCCTGCGGCCGAGTGCCTGACATCGCATCTGTACCTGATGCAAGAGTTGCCGCCGTTCGTAGCCCCAGGCATCGGACGGACTCGTCACAAGCCGGGAGTCTAATGCGCGCCTACCCGATTCCGGGAGGTCTAATCGAATTCCGGCGGCACCTTTTCACCGCCGCTCATCCGCTCGGACTCGGGCAAGTCCAGATAGCGCTCGAGGTTGCGATGCATGTTGATGACGCGCCGTTCCTCGCTCGAGAGCGCCAGGTGGGTGAACCCGGGTTGGTGCAGGCCGCGCTGTAAGCCCGCGAGCAACCGGATGTCCTGGGTCAGCACCAAGCCCGGTTCGGCCTCCCCGGCGGTGCTTCGCACGTCCGCCGGCTTGCACCGCGGTGCGCCCGGCGCCATCCGGGTCATCAGGAAGATGACCATTTCGCCGTGATCGGGATCGGCTCCGGGCCTCGAGCACATCAGCGTCAGGTGGTCGGCGTTGGCCAGAAATGTCATGTTGGGGAACACGTTGTACTGGTGCAGCCGGGTGACCCGGTCGGTGTCGGCCCAGTCGAGGTCCACTCCGCGGCTGGCCGCGAAGGCGCGGGTGCGCGCCGCGATCAAGTCCTGGACGGTCTGCCCGGGCCGGCGTTCGTCGGCGGGGAAGGGCGTGCCTTCGGCCGCGCCCATCAGGGCGCCCTGCGTGTAGACGTAGGCGTCCCAGACCTCTTCGTCGCTCAGCGCGCCCTCGAAGCGGGGGCTCTGTACGCCGTAAGGCTGGTCCGACTTTCCGGTGTGGCCCCAGATCTGTTGGGGCGCATGGACGTCGTCGACGCAGCGCAGCAGCTCGGGATGCAGCGTCTGGATGTGGTAGGTCTCGCTGTAGCCGTCGGCGATCGTCTTCCAGTTGGCGTCGACGTCGATGGTCAGCGTCGCGTAGCAGCGGAAGTCGCTCAGGTGGCACCACGCGATGTCGTCGGGCACCGCCTCGAGGTACTCGAGCAGCGGCATCGCGCCGACATCGAGGTTGACGAAGACCAGCCCCTCCCAGGTGTCGACCCGGGCGGGTATCAGCGGGAAGTCGGACAGCCGCAGCGAGCCGAAGCCCTTGCGGTCGGGCACCCGCTTCAGCGTGCCGGCGAGGTCCCAGGTCCACCCGTGATACCCGCACTTGAGCTCGCGCAGCCCGGAACCCGAGCCGGTGCACAGCGAGTTGCCGCGGTGGCGGCAGGCATTCTGGAACGCGCGCAAGACGCCGTCCGCGCCGCGCACGATCAGCACCCCGTAGGGGCCGCAGCGGTACTCGAAGTAGTCGCCCGGCTCGGCGACGTGGTCGACCATGCAGGCGAGCTGCCACACCTTCGGCCACATCCGTTCGACCTCGAGTTGGGCGAACGCCGGCGAGTAGTAGCGCTCGGCCGGCACCAGGGTCGGGCAGGCGGGCGGGGTGCCGATCGCGTCCTCTTGGGCATGGGGGCGGGTTCGAGCGGGGTTGCCCACTGACGCGTTCATGCGCGGAGCCCTAACGCGCTCCGCGCACCAGGCGGCCGGGGCGCGCCCCGGTGTCGACGTCGTTGCGGCGGGTCACCGTCCCGCTGACGATCGTGGCGGCATAGCCGCTCGCGCCCTGCAGGATCCGATGGCCGCCGGCCGGTAGGTCGAAGGCCATCGCCGCCGGGTGCAGTCGCAGGGCGTCCATGTCGATCACGTTGATGTCGGCCTTCTTGCCGACCTCGATGGTTCCGCGGTCGGTGAGGCCGAACAGGTGCGCGGTGTCGCGGGACTGCTTGCGGATCACGTACTCGAGCGGCAGCTTCTCGCCCCGCCGACGGTCCCGGGCCCAGTGCGTCAGCAGGAAGGTGGGATAGGAAGCGTCACAGATCATTCCGCAGTGTGCGCCGCCGTCGGAGAGTCCCAGCACGCCGGCGGGGTGCAGCATCATCTCCCGGATCGCGTCGCAGTTGCCGTCGGCGTAGTTGAACAGCGGCAGCATCAACATGTTGGTCGCGTTCGCCTCGAGCATGAGGTCGTAGAGGGTGGCCAGCGGGTCCTCGCCGCGTTCCTTGGCGATCGCGGCGACGGTGCGGTCGGGCGTCGGCTCGTAGTCGGGTGGGTTGCCCAGTGCGTAGAGGCGGTGCAGCGAGTGCTGCACCAAGGCGAACATCCCGTCGAACAGCAGCGTCGGGTCCACCGGCAGGTCGTCCTCGGCGAGGATGGCCGCCTTCACCGCGGGATCGGCGAGGCGCTGCGCGAGCTCGGCGCGGCTGCATTCGGCCGCGAGTTTGCGATACGTCGGCCGATGGCTGAAGCCGTGATGCCCTTGGAAGCCGATCATCATGCCGAACGGGCGCGCCGCGATCTGCGGGTGCAGCCGTGCGCCCGCCGCGTGCGCATCCGCGGAGAGGTCAAGCATCTCGCGCCACAGCTTCGGGTCGGCGTCCACCTGAATGAGGGCGAACGACACCGGGCGGTCGATCTCGGCGCTCAGCCGGCGCATCCAGTCCAATTCCTTCTTCGGGCCGATGATGTCCTCGCCCGCGGCCCCCTGCGGGGCCAGCTCGAACACGGCCTGACCGCCCGCGGCCATGGCGCGGCCCAGGCCGAACAGTTCCTCCTCGGCGGCGAAGGTGCCGGGCACCGGCTCGCCGTCCATCGCGCGGTGGCCCATTGTGCGCGACGTCGAAAATCCGAGCGCGCCGGCCTCGATGGCCTCGGTGACCAGCCGCGACATGGCCGCGATGTCGTCGGGCGTGGCGGGCTCGTTGCGGGCGCCCCGCTCGCCCATCGCATAGGCGCGGACGGCGCCGTGGGCGACCTGGCTGCCCACGTCGATCGCGAACTTCTGCTTACCGATCGCGTCGAGGTACTCGGGGTAGGTTTCCCAGCCCCAGGTGATGCCCTCGGTGAGCGCGGTGCCGGGGATGTCCTCGACGCCCTCCATCAACTCGATCAGCCATTGCTCGCTGCCGGGCCGCACGGGGGCGAAGCCGACCCCGCAGTTGCCGGTCACGATCGTCGTGACGCCGTGGCCGCTGGACGGCTCGAGTAGGCCGTCCCAGCTCACCTGGCCGTCGTAATGGGTGTGGATATCGACGAACCCGGGGGCCACCAGATGCCCTGTCGCGTCGATGGTTTCGGCGGCCTCACCGGCCAGCGGGGGGTCGTCGGCACCGCGTCGGACGACGTCGACGATCACGCCGTCCTTGATGCCGACGTCGGCCCGATAGCGGTCGGCGCCGGTGCCGTCGACGACAGTGCCACCGGTGATCTTGAGATCGAACATGAGGGGCCTCTCCGCGCATTACGCTACGCCGCGTAGCGTAAGTACTGACGATATTCCTCCCGGCACCTTCAGTCAATGAATCCTGCGAACTTGGGGCTAGAGACAACTCTTCAGTGCCGCAATGGTTTCCAGGTCGTCCAGCGCTGCCACGCCGCGCCGCAGGCCCTCCATCGCGATGCCTTCGACCTGCATTCCGCCCATCCCCGCGGTGATCAGCGGGGCCACATACGCGTACATCGCGCCCTGCCGGTAGCGCCGCCACAGCTCGTCGCGGTCGAGGTCCGGTCCGCCGGCCGCCGCCAGGGCGCGTCGGTAGTCGTCGAGCAGCTCCCGTTGGTTCGCCATGCGGTCCTCCGGGGTCAAGCTGGTGATCAGCGTGTACGCCAGCTCGCGGGAGGGGTGTCCGCGCCGGACCGCCTGCCAGTCCAGCAGCCCCGCCTTGCCGCCGTCGAAATACATGTTGCCGGGGTGGGCGTCGCCGTGCATGACGGTGTGCGGGGGCGTGTCGATCAGCGCGGCGACGGCGCGGTAGTTGTCGGCGATGAAAGCGCCGTTCTCGACGGGGATTTCGGTGCGTCCTGCGAGCCGTTTGATCGAGGCGTGCATCAGCGAACCGGTTAACAACGACGTGACGTCGTCAGACGGGGTGTACAGCCAGCCGAGCGGGCCGCGGCGGTCGCGCGGGAGGCGGTCCCAGAAGGTGGCGTGCAGATCGGCCAGCAATTCGACGATGAGGCTGGCCTGGTCGGGGGACAGCGGGTGCAGGGTGTCGGGGAATTCGCACGATCCGGCGGGCAGGTCTTCCAGAACCAGCAGGTAACGGCCCGTCCAGGTGTCGAACGCCGCGCCGTAGGCCTGCGGCAGGCCGTGCAGTTGCGGTGCCAGTTCGTTGTAAAAACGCACCTCGGTATGTCCTAGGCGGCCGAGCTCGCCCATCAGGCGGGTGGCGGTGGTTTCGGCGGCGACCTTGACGAACACCGATTCGGGGACGTTCTTGCCGGTCAGCACGAGCCGGACCCGCGACGAGGTCCCGGCGTCCCGGTCGAGCACGCGCACCGACCGGACGCTGGTTCCCATCAGCTTGGACAGGACCCGGGCGTCGATGTCAGCGACCGTCCGGGGCAACCCCAGCCGGGCCCCCACCACCGCGTCGGCGGCCACCCGGCGGACCCCCTGGCCCAGGTGAGCGGCCAAGCCCACGAGGGAAAAAGCTTGTTCCGCAAGGTTTTTCATATGCATCCGATCTGGTTCGGGATCCCCGTGCCGGCGGGAGGGGTCACTCAACCGACCCGGGGTCCCGTCAGACAAAAATACCCGAACGTCTGGACATCAGACAATACGTGATTATTGTCTGATTGGTGGCACCAGGGCCCGCACCACGAACTGCTCGACGAACTCGCGTTTGTCGACGGCCGGGCGATACCGCCACGACGGCCCCAGCAGAAACAACGTGGTGGTGTGCAACCACTGGACGATCGAGCGAAAGTCGAGGTCGTCGTAGAGGCGCCCCGCCCGCTTCCACCGGCTCAGCAGGGGTTCGTAGTGCCGCAGCAGGAGTTCCACGAAGGGCTCCGAGCCCTTCTCCAGGGCCGCGGCCACCGCGGTGCTCTCCGCGGCGAACATCGCCTCGTTCAGTGGATTGCCGGCCACCGACTCGACCCGCGCCAACACCATTTCGGGCACCGACCGAACCGGGTCGTCCGGCGCGGGCAGCGAGCGCACCAGATCACCAAGCGCTTTGTCGACTCGCATCAGCATCAGGCCGAGCAACACATCGTCGCGGCCGGGGAAGTACCGGTACACCGTCGACCGCGACACCCCGGCCTCGTCGGCCACCTCACCCATCCGGAACTGAGAGTTCCCCCGGCGGACGATGCAGCGCCCCGCGGCGTCGAGGATCCGCCTGCGGGCCTCCTCGTCGTCGAGGATCGCGCGGTCGGCGCCCCACCACCGGCTCGGTTCCATCTCGCCGATGGTACGGGATGCGTTGTGCTACTTCGGTATCTGATGCCACGGGCAACCGCGGTGCAGTCGCAATGCATCGAATCTTGTTGTGGCCCAGGTCATTAACCGGACAGAGAGGCCGATGATGGGGTACTCCGCCGCCGACGAGTCGTTCACCCACCAGCTCCCGACGACCTTCGACCGGGTGCACGATCCCGATCCGACGTGGTCGGACCGGTGCTACTTCTTCGCCGCGTCGCCCGACGGCACCATGCTGTTGGCCAGCGGCTACGGCAACAACCCCAACACCGGGACCGCGCTGGGATACGTCAAGGTCAGCCTCGCGGACGGCCGGCACTGGGACCTTTTGGCGGGCCGGCCCGTGACCGGCGCCGATCGCGCCGACCTGCGCGCCGGGCCGATGAGCTGGACCTGCGTCGAGCCGCTGAAGAAGTGGAGACTCGACGTCGCCCCCAACAAGTCCGGCATCGAGTGGGAGCTCTACTACGAGCCCACCGCCCCGATGTGGGAGCTGCTGCCGATGAAGGTGCACGGTGAGGACGGCCAACTGCTGGCCGACATGTATCACATGAAGGAACCCGGACGATGGAGCGGCTGGGTCACGATCGACGGCGAGCGCATCAGCGTGGACGGGTTCCACGGCGGGCGCGACCGCACGTTCGGCGTGCGCGTCTCGGACAAGATCGACTTCTGGCTTTGGCTCGACGCCGGATTCGACGACCGTGCCATCGAGGCATGGGTCATCGAATCCTCCGACGGCACAGTCAATTACGTTGACGGCGGGATCACTCACGCCGACGGCACCCTGTCGAAGCGATTCGTCGAAATCGAGCACGAGGTGGAATTCGACGGCGACAACAAGCGGCCCGCCCGCGCGACACTGGTCTTCACCGACGAAGACGGCAACGCCTACCGCGTCTTCGCCGATGCCGCCCGCCAGGAAGTCAACGCCTACTACGGCCTTCCGATGGCGCATTGCCAATACGAGGACCTGGGCAACGGAGCGTACTTCATCCATTTCCATTGGGACAGCACCGATCCCGAGCAGCTCGCGGAAACCGAGGGCAAATCGATGGCGCTCGACCAGTTGATGCGGTTCGAGATCGATGGCGACATCGGTTGGGGCGTTTTCGAATTGCTGCTCGGCGGGCAGGGTTACCAACGGTATCCGAACTGGACGGCAATGGACATGTCGGCGTTCACCCAGGACAAGACACCCGTCGACCGGCTGCCCGCAGAAGACGATCCGGTCCGCCAATGACGCTGGATGCCAACTCCGAAGAGCGCCTGACGGCCTGGCTGCGCACGCAGATACCCGACGCTGACGACGTCCGTGCCGAGGGGCTGGACCGGGTGGACTTCGGACATTCCGCCGAGATGATGATGCTGAGCGTCGTCACCCGGCACGGCGACCGGGACACTAGCCAAGACGCGGTGCTGCGGCTGCGGCCCAAACCACCCGCGCTGCTGGAGCCCTACGATCTCGCGCGCCAGTTCGCGATCCTGCGCGCCCTGGCGGACTCGGCGGTCCGTGTTCCGCGGGCGCTGTGGCTCGAAGAAACCGGCGACGTGCTCGGCCGCCCCTTCTTCGTGATGGAACGGGCCGCCGGCCAGGTCTACGAGATGGAGGCGCCGGCCGACGTCGCGGACTCGACCGTGGTGCGGATGTGTCAGAGCCTGGTCGAACAACTCGCGGCGATCCACACCGTCGACCTGGTGCAGACCGGGCTCGACGGGCTGGACGACGGTCGCAGTCATCTCGACCGCGAACTCGACCACTGGGTTACCGAGATGAACCGGGTCAAGCGCGACCGGCTGCCCGCCCTGGAACGGCTCCACGAGGCGCTGCGCGCCGGCAAGCCGCGGGCATGTCCGAAGGTCACGCTGGTGCACGGCGACGCCAAACCCGGCAACTTCGCCTTTCGCGACGGCGAGGTCAGCGCCGTGTTCGACTGGGAGATGACGACCGTGGGCGATCCATTGACCGACATCGGTTGGCTCGAGATGTTGTGGATGCAGCCCGTCGGTATCAACACCCACCCGGCGGCGCTGGGCATCGACGCCCTGCTGGCGCACTACGAGTCGGTCAGCGGAATAACGCTCTGCAACCGCGCGTGGTATCGCGCGTTCAACGCCTACAAGATGGCCGTGATCTGCCTGATCGGCGCGATGCTCATCGAGGATGGCCACAGCGACGACCAAAAGCTCGCACTCGCCGCCTATGGCACCTCGCTCATGACCAAAGCCGGCCTGACCGAGCTAGGCGTCGACGAAGATCTCGACGACGGTCCCGTGCTGCCGCGCGACGAACGCATTCAGCAGGTCCTGGCGGCCGCCACCTAGGGCGTCAGGCGAGCTCTTGCGAGGTTGCACCTTCGGCGACACGGCACAGCGCGCTGTCGAGCGTGCTGTACAGCGACAACACATTGTCCAAACCCATGAGCTTGATAGGCCTGCTGGTGGCCGGGCCATTCGCGACGACCGCGAACCGAGTGGGCGGCGCGACGTCCGCCTGCGCGGACACCAGGACGGTCATCCCGGCCGAGGCCAGGAAATCGACCTTGGACAGGTCTACGACGAGTCCCGCCGGTCCGGTGGCCAGCTCGGTGTGTATCGCCTCGGCGAGTTGCGGCGCACTGAGCATGTCCACTTCGCCCGAGACGCTGAGTACGACCGTCTGGTCTACCTGGCGTTTTCCTACCTCGAAGGCGATCGGATCGGCCGAGTCGCCGGATTGTTCGATCATGGTTCATCACTCACATTCGTCCGGTGCGGGGACAGAGAAATCAACAGCTACCGCCAAGCCGGGGCTGTCGACTCAACCCGCGTAACACGCCCATGTAGAGGACAAACACCCCATCGATCCTGCGCCGCTAGGCGGAGCGCAGCCGCACGTGATCATTCGATCTTAAGCCACGGGAGATCGGCAGGGCGGCTCCGGCCCCGGGCGGGTGCTTACAACGTCGGTTGTCATTAGGCGACCGCTGAACGAATTCCGGCGCCGCGACGTGGTCGCAATGTGCGTGAGGACGCCGCAGGTGTTGCGCACGGCAGCCCCAGGTGGATGAATTGCTTGCACCGAGTGTCGTTCCCAGGCTGCGCGGCTTGGCCCGGAAAAGCGGGAAAGGACGGTAGGTATGGGGGCCGGTGATCAGCATGGCGTCCCGGAAGACGAAGTTGACACGACCAAGCCCGAACACCCCCATCGCGTCGCACTGAATCGGCGGGCCGCGCTGCTCGGCATGGGCGCCGTCGCCGGCTTCGCGGCGGTGGACGTCGGCGGCTTTGCCTATGCCGGCGGCTGGCTGCGGCAGGACACACTCACCCCACCCCGGTTCGCCGATCGCTTCGAGCACGTCTTCGGCCGCCACGACGGGTTTCGCCGAAACCACGCCAAAGGACTCAGCGCAACGGGGTCTTTTGCCAGCAACGGGGCGGGCGCGGCCATTTGCCGGGCCGCGGTCTTCCGGCCCGGAACCGTGCCGGTCGTCGGCCGGTTCTCGCTGGGCGGCGGCCTGCCGGACCAGGCGGACAAACCGGACACCGTCCGCGGCCTCGGGCTGCTGTTCGAGGCCGACGGCCAGCAATGGCGCACCGCGATGATCAACTTCCCCGTCTTCACGGACAGCACCCCGGAGGGGTTTTACGAGCGGTTGCTCGCCTCCAAGCCGCTGCCCGAGACGGGCAAGCCCGACCCGCAAAAGCTGGCCGCATTCCTCGATCGGCATCCCGAAACCGTCGCGGCGATGAAGATCATCAAGCAGTCCCCGCCCACCACGGGGTTCGCGGACAGCACGTTTTATGGGCTGAACGCCTTCTGGTTCACCAACAGCGCCGGCGCCACCGTTCCGGTGCGCTGGTCGGTGGTGCCACTGAACGCCGGCGGCGGCGGTGGCCCGCAGCCGCCGCACGGCAAGGACTACCTTTTCGACGACCTCATCCGCACGGCATCCCAACGGCCGCTGAGCTGGCGGCTGGTGCTCACGGTCGGCGAGCCGGGCGATCCGACCCACGACGCAACCAAGCCGTGGCCCCAGTCGCGGCGGACCATCGATGCCGGCACCATCACCATCACGGCGGTGCAGACCGAGGAAGCCGGCAACGCGCGCGATATCAACTTCGACCCGCTGGTCCTCCCGGACGGCATCACCGCGTCGGACGACCCGCTGCCGCCGGCGAGGTCGGCCGTCTACGCACGCTCCTTCACCCGTCGCGCCGAGGAGCCCAAATCGCCCAGCGAGGTCAACGTGACCAAGGTGCTGTCATGACCGGAACCGCAAGCGAAACCACCAGCGCCCCAGCACGTTTCGCCGTCCCCTCCCGAATTCTGCACTGGCTGATGGCGCCGATGGTCATCGTCCAGCTGGTGATCGGCGTGACCATGATCGCTTCGCTGAGCTACTACTCGCTGCTGCTGGCCATCCATCGCCCGCTGGGGGTGTTGATCCTCGTCTTCGCCGTGGTGCGCCTGGTGAACCGGCTCGCCCACCGGTTGCCCCCGTTCCTGGCGACGATGGGCCCGGCCGAACGCCGCATCGCGTCGTGGTCGGAATACCTGCTTTACGCGCTGCTGCTCGTCCAGCCCCTGATCGGGTGGGCGATGCTCTCGGCCGCCCGATTCCCGATCACCATGGCGGGGCCGCTGCGGCTACCGGGCATCGCGCCGCACGACCTCGATCTCTACGCGGTGCTCCGGCAGGCCCACAACGTGTTCGCCTTCCTGCTCTTCCTGACGTTCACCGCCCACGTCTGCGCCGTGCTGTTTCACACACTGGTGCTGCGCGACGGGCTGCTCGATCGCATGGCGGTGTGGCCCATCAAACGCCGCGCCCCGCGACAGGACGACACCGTGGCGTGACGGCCGCGTCGTGCGAACATGACCGACGTGACGTACGAGAGCGACCTCACGGGCCTCGTTGTGATCGACCCGTACAACGACTTCATCTCCGAGGGCGGGAAGGTGTGGGATCGCCTGAAGGGCGTCGCCGAGGCCAACCAGTGCGTCGCACACATGCGGCAAGTCCTCGACGCCGCACGCTCCGCCGGCATCCGCGTGTTCTACGCGCTGCACCATCGGTATCGGCCCGGCGACTACGAGACGTGGAGGTACATCGCGCCGATCCAGCGTGCGGCGTGGTCGCGCCGGACCTTCGAATACGGCACCTGGGGCGGTGAGCTGCACCCCGGGTTCGAGCCCAAGCCGGGCGACATCGTCGCCCAAGAGCATTGGTGTTCGAGTGGTTTCGCCAACACCGACCTGGACCTCCTGCTCAAGAGGCACGGCATCCGTCGGCTCATCATGATCGGACTTATCGCGCACACCTGCCTCGAGGCCACTGTCCGATTCGGCGCCGAACTCGGCTACGACGTCACGGTGGTCAAGGACGCGACCGCCAGTTATTCGGAGCGGGAAATGCACGCCGCGCTCGAGGTCAATATCCCCAACTACGCGAGCGCGATTCTTACCGCGGACGAAGTCGTGGACGCCCTGGCAACGCGCCGAAGTAACGGCGGTAGCGTCTGATCATGCTGATCGCGGCACTTCGCGACGTGCACCGGCGACTGACGACCTGCCCGCCCGCGCCCCGATCGGACGAATATGATCGGCACCCGACAGTGCCACGAGGGAGTGGGGAAGTTCCATGCCGAACCAGCAGCAGGCCGACCGGATGACGTCGGGCAAGGGGTTCATTGCAGCGCTCGACCAGAGCGGCGGCTCGACACCCAAGGCGCTGCGTCTATATGGGATTCAAGAGGACGCGTATTCCTCCGACGCGGAGATGTTCGACCTCATCCACCAGATGCGTTCGCGGATCATCACCTCCCCGGCGTTCAACGGCGACCGGGTGCTGGCGGCGATCCTGTTCGAACAGACCATGGACCGGGACATCGAGGGGGTGCCGTCGACCACGTACCTCTGGGAGACCAAGGGCGTGGTGCCCATCCTGAAGATCGACAAGGGCCTGGCGGAGGCGTCCGACGACGTCCAGCTGATGAAGCCGATGCCGGGACTGGACGAGCTGCTCGAGCGGGCCGTGAGCAAAGGCGTCTTCGGCACCAAGGAACGGTCGGTGATCGGCGGGGCGAACGCGACGGGCATCGCGGCGATCGTCGCCCAGCAGTTCGAGGTCGGCCATCAGGTGCTGTCGCACGGCCTGGTTCCCATCCTCGAGCCCGAGGTCACCATCTCGATCCCGGACAAGGCCGAGGCCGAGGCCATCCTGCGCGACGAGATCACCAAGCAACTCGAAACCGTGCCGGCCGGTCAGCGCGTGATGATCAAGCTGAGCCTGCCCACCGAGGTCAACTTCTACCGTCCGCTGATCGAGCACCCCAAGGTGATGCGCGTGGTCGCGCTGTCCGGTGGCTACTCGCGCGAGGAGGCCAACGAGCTCCTGGCGAAGAACACCGGGCTGATCGCCAGCTTCAGCCGCGCGCTGACCGAGGGACTTTCGGTCGACCAGTCCGACGAGCAGTTCAACGCCACCCTGGACAAGTCGATCCAGTCGATCTACGACGCGTCCGTCGCGGGCTGACGCCCGGCTCTAGTAACGGTGGTTGGCCATCGGCGGGCCGCCCCGGCCGGGTTCGCCGTCGTCCGACACCAGCGCGGGCACCATCTCGCTGGTCACCAGCCCCTCGTGCTGTGTGAGTTCGTCGACGACGTCAAAGCATTCCGCGATGTTGGCCGGGGTGTCGATGACGATCGTGACCGCCGGCACGCGACGCCTCAGCGAGAGCAGCTTGTCCCCGTGGGGTCGGTGGTCCCCGTGATAACCCCAGATGCCCCGGACCACCGTCGCGCCGTCCGGTGATTCGCGCTGACGGAGCCGCTGGACGATGGCGCGGTGAATCGGCATCCCGTCGTGCAGCGCCGATTCGGAGGTATAGACCATCAGCTTCTGCCACAGGGGCAGGCCGTGTTCGTCAACCCCCGGCAGCGCGTGCGGCCGTTCGAGCAGTTCGCCGTCGCGCTTGCACACGCGGACCCGTTCCAGCGTGAACATGGGCCGGCGGAGCAGGTCGCCGAGCTCCGGCAGCACCCGCGCGATCCGATCGCCGGACCCGACCGCGACGACCATCATCGGCACGTCGGCGTTGCGACCGAAAAAGTGGGCGCGGTGCCGCTGTCCGTGGATGAGGCCGTCGACGCCCAGCAAAACGGTGGCGCCGGCGATGCGGCGCCGGTGCATCAGATCGCAGACCGCGACGTAGGCCGGCACCCCCTGGGCACGCTCCTTGCGGCCGAGGTAGATCGTCAACTTGACGGCCTCGCGCAAGTCGTCGGGTAGCTCCGGCAACCTGACGTCCTCGCGCAGCAGCCGCGCGCGCTCCAGCGTGACCAGGCCGCGCTGTTTGATCGCGAGCACCGGATCGATCAGAGCCTCGATCGATTTGCGGGTGTCCACGGCGACGATCACCACGGGCGGGTCCTCGGATAGCGTCAGCGACTCGTCGGTTCGCAGGTGCCGCCCCGTCCCGAATCCGCCGATGCCGCGCAGCACTACGCTGCTGGCAATCCGATGTTGTTGGTAGAGGTTGAGCAGCACGTCGGAGACGAAGCCCTCGCCGGTCCGCCGGCGCTCCGCCAGATAGGCACTGAGCTTCAGACAATCCTCGTCCATGCCTGCTCCCGTCGCCGTGCGGGATCTTACCCATTGGATCCGCGCCACCCGGATTTGGGACCAATTCCTCTGCTGTGGCGCCGCAGCGGCCGCTAATTTGGTGTGTGCCTTGATGTTTCGGGTCGTTACCGTTACGCGGACGTTAACACCATGTGGCCACAAAACCACGAAGGAGTCGTCGTGCCCACTGACCGCATGGCCGGGGGAGGTGACCTGCGGCGACTGGCGGGTTTGCTCGACCGGATCGACGGCTTGTTGACCAGGCTGTCCGAGGCCGAGCGCGCGTGGGCGGACTGGCTGACCACAGTGGCGCCCGAGCATCGGTCGAGCGCGCGAAACCTGGTCCACTACTGGGCCATTCGGCAATACGACTTGCGGGAGCTGCAGACGGACCTGGCGGAGTTCGGGCTTTCATCGCTGGGCCGCAGCGAATCACATGTTCACGCCACGCTTTCGGCGGTGCGCGCGGCCATCGCCGCCATCGTGGAGGGAAGGTGGGAGCCGCCGCCGCCCTCGGTGGTGCCCATCGGCCGGGGACCCGAGATACTGCGGCAACACACGGTGGAGCTGCTGGGCCCGCGCCCGCCGCACCGCGCGACCCGCATCATGGTCACTTTGCCGTCGGAGGCCGCCACCGACGCCGACCTGGTTCGCGGGCTGGTGCGACGCGGCATGAACATCGCGCGGATCAACTGCGCGCACGACGACGCGGCGGCGTGGCGCGCGATGGCGCACCACGTCCGAGACGCGGCCACCCGCGCCGGCGAAACATGTCTGGTGGCAATGGATCTTGGGGGACCCAAGCTGCGTACCGGGCCGCTGGAGCCGGGTCCCCGCGTCACGAAACTGCGTCCACAACGGAACGCCCTCGGTCAGGTAGTCGCCCCGGCGCGCGCCTGGCTGACGTCGACCGAGGAGCCGACCGATCCGCCCCAACCCGACATGGCGGTCATCACCGTCCCGCGACGGTGGCTGGCCAACCGCGACGGCGGCGACGTACTGGTATTGCGGGACGCCCGCGGGTCCAGACGCCGGCTCGCGCTCGAGACCGTCGACGCTGCAGGCGGATTCGTGCTGACCGCCCAGCAGACCACCTACCTGGTGACCGGGACGGCCCTGAACGCCGGAGACGGCGGAAAACCGGCCGAAGTGGGTCCGCTCCCGGCGAAGGAGCAGAGCTTGGTGCTGCGCGCCGGAGACCTGCTGCGGCTGACCCGCGACTGTTCGCCGGCCCCGGTCGACGGTGATCAACCCGTTGCGCGGATCGGTTGCACGCTGCCCGAGGCGTTCGACCATGCCCGCCCGGAGGATGCGATCCATTTCGACGACGGCAGGATCGGCGGGCGGGTGGTGTCCGTCGATTCCGACGTCATCACCGTGCGCATCGACCATCCCGAAGAGGGTGAGGCTCGCCTGAAGGCCGCGAAGGGCATCAACATGCCGGACACCGAGCTGCCGATTTCGGCGATCACCGACCGCGACGTCGCCGACCTCGCCGTCGTCGTCGAACTGGCGGACCTGGTGGACATGTCCTTCGTTCGGAGCCCGGCGGATGTCGAGCGGCTGCTGGACGAGCTCGATCGGCTCGGCGCTGACGAGCTGGGCATCGTGCTCAAGGTCGAAACCCGGCGCGCCTTCGAACACCTGCCGCAGCTGCTGCTCACCGCGATGCGCCGACCGCGGGTCGGGGTGATGATCGCCCGCGGCGACCTGGCGGTCGAATGCGGCTACGAGCGGATGGCCGAGCTGCAGGAGGAGATCCTCTGGTTGTGCGAGGCGGCGCACCTGCCGGTGATCTGGGCGACGCAGGTGCTCGAGCAGCTCGCCAAGACGGGCCTTCCGTCGCGGGCCGAGATCAGCGATGCGGCGATGAGCGAACGGGCCGAATGCGTGATGCTTAACAAGGGTCCCTACCTGCCCGAGGCGGTAACCGTGCTCGACAACATCATGCGCAGAATGGCGGAGCACTACTACAAGAAGAACTCGTTGCTGCGTCCGCTGCGCTCTTGGTCAGCGGCGGGCCCCGAGCGCCTCGACGATGATCCGGGTGGTGCGCTCGGCTCGGCGTCGTGAATATGACTGTGCATCAGAGAGAATCGGGTACACCACACCGCCGACGATGGCGTCGGCCGCCGACTCGGCCGTTGCCTCGTCGATACCGTCCGCGAGAAGCCGGCTGCGGACGCTTTCGTGCAGCGGCAAACTGAACCCGGCCCGCAGTTTGGCGGCGGTTTCCGGGTGCTCCATGCAGGCGACGGTCAGGATGCGCAGCATCGCCGAGCCCCGCGGTGCGGTCAGGGTTGCGGCGAGTTTGCGTACCCACCCGGCGAGGTCGGCCGCCAGGTCGTCGGTGTGGTCCACCGACGCCAGGATCTTGTCCGCGTCCTCGAGCATGACGTCGGCGACCAGCACCGGACGGCTGGGCCACCAGCGATAGATGGTCTGCTTTCCCACGCCGGCCCGGGCGGCCACCGCCTCGATGGTCAGGCCGTCGAATCCGCGCTCGAGAAGCAGTTCTCGGGTCGCCGTCACGATGGCCGTGTGCGATTTCTCGCTGCGCCGCCTCGGATAGCTCGCCTGGGTGAGATCGGTTGGCATCTAAGTGATCCTCATCTCCCCAGGTGTCCCGGTCGTCGGCCGGATCTGGTCCGCTTTACATATCTTGACCCGCCCCGTAGTCTGCCACAAGACGAGACGGTTCGTCTTGTAAGGAAGGGGCAGCGGTCTTCGATGGCGTGTCGCCTCAGCCGCGCGGGGTCGCGGTCATGACGCTGGGACTGACCCCGGAACAACAGGACCTCAGCGACGCCGTCGCCCAGTTCGCCGGCCGGCACGCCCCGATCGCCGCGACCCGCGAGAGCTTCGATGACTTGGCCGCAGGACGCCTTCCGACGTGGTGGGACGCGTTGGTTGCCAACGGCTTTCACGCGGTACACCTGCCCGAGCACCTCGGGGGCCAGGGCGGACGGCTCATCGACGCGGCGTGTGTGCTGGAATCGGCCGGCAAGGCGTTGTTGCCCGGCCCGCTCCTGCCCACCGTGACCGCGGGAGCCGTTGCGCTGCTGGCCGATCCGAACCCGACCGCGGAGTCACTGGTGCGCGACCTCGCGTCCGGCTTGCCCGCGGCGGTCGTCCTTCCCGGTGCCGGTGACTTCCACGCGCGTCGCGACGGCCGAGGCTGGGTGGTCAACGGCGCGTCGGACGTGACGGCGGGCGTCTGTTCGGCGCGGGTCGTCCTGGTGTGCGCTCGGGCCGGGGAAGACGACGACGTCTGGGTGGCGGTTGACACCACACAGCCGACGGCGGCAGCCGAATCCGTGCGCGGCACCGACCTGGTGACCGATGTGGGGATCTTGCGGCTGAGCGAATACGTCGCCGCCGAGTCCGCCGTGCTGGGGGGGCTCGACGCCGACCGGGCCGAGTGCGTCGCCGTCGGATTGGTGGCCAGCGTGATGGCCGGCATCGCGCAGTGGTGTGTCGACGCGGTCACCGCGCACCTGCGAATCCGCGAGCAGTTCGGCAAGGTGATCGGTACCTTTCAGGCCCTGCAGCACAGCGCGGCGATGCTGCTCGTCAACACGGAGTTGGCGACCGCCGCGGCCTGGGACGCGGTCCGCGCCGTGGACGAACCACTCGACCAGCACCGCCTCGCCGCGGGCGTGGCGGCGACGATCGCCGTCTCGCCGATTCCGGACCTGGTGCTCGACGCGCTGACGATGCTCGGCGCCATCGGCTTCACCTGGGAACATGACGTGCATCTGTACTGGCGCCGGGCCATCAGCCTGGCGGGATCGATCGGTCCGTCGAACCGCTGGGCGCGGCGGCTGGGCGAGCTCACCTGCACCCAGACCCGCGACATGTCCGTCAACCTGGGTGACGCGGAATCCGAGTTTCGTGCCTGGGTCGCCGAAACCCTCGACGCGGCAATGCAGTTGCGCAATGACACGCCCGCGCCGCACGGCGATTACCCGGACCAGGCCTCCGGGCCGCAGCGCACGCTGCTCGCGGACGCCGGACTGATGGCGCCGCACTGGCCCGCGCCATGGGGCGTCGACGCGGGCCCGCTCAAACAGCTCATCATCGACGAGGAGTTCGCCAAGCGGCCCGCCTTGGTCCGGCCATCGCTGAACATCGCCGAGTGGATCCTGCCCTCGGTGCTGACCGCCGCACCAAAAGAGCTGCAGGAGAAGCTGATCCCGGCGACCCAGCGCGGCGAGATCCATTGGTGCCAGCTGTTCAGCGAGCCGGGTGCGGGCTCCGACCTGGCGTCGCTGGCCACCCGGGCCACCAAGGTCGACGGCGGCTGGCGGATCAACGGCCACAAGATCTGGACCTCGTTGGCGCAGTATGCCGACCTGGGCGCGCTGCTGGCGCGGACCGACCCCGAAGCCAGCAAGCATCGCGGCATCGGCTACTTCATCATCGACATGCGATCGCCCGGAATCGAAATCCAGCCCATCAAGACGGCGACCGGACAGGCGCACTTCAACGAGGTGTTCTTCAACGACGTCTTCGTTCCCGACGAGATGTTGCTGGGCGGTCCTACCGACGGCTGGAGCCTGGCGATCGCCACGATGGCCGAAGAGCGTTCGGCCATCAGCGGATACGTCAAGTTCGACCGGGCTGTCGCGCTCCGCCGCCTCGCCGCACAACCCGGGCCGGATCGTGACGACGCCCTGCGTGAGCTTGGCGAACTCGACGCCTACACCAACGCCATCCGGGCGCTCGGCGTGCGGGAAACCATCCGATTGCTCGACGGGCAGGCGTCCGGTCCGGCTTCGAGCATCGCCAAGGTGGCGATGAACGTGTTGCTGCGCCGCACCTTCGAGGCCACGCTGCAGCTGACCGGGCAGGTGGCGATGGTCGATGACCCCGAAGCCGCGGTCGTGGAACCCTATCTGCACCTGCCGGCCGAGCTGATCGGCGGCGGGACGAGGGAGATCCAGCTGAACATCATCGCGCAGATGATTCTCGGTTTGCCCCGGAAATAAGGACACCGCATGGGATTACGTGGAGAAGCCGCGATCGTCGGGTACGTCGAGTTGCCGCCCGAGCGCATGAGCAAGGCGTCACCCGCGCCGTTCGCCATCGAACAATGGGCCGAGCTCGGCGCCGCCGCGCTGGCCGACGCCGGACTGCCGTTCGAGGTCGTCGACGGCATCGTGGCCTCGCACCTGGCCGAGTCGGAGATCTTCGTCCCGTCGACGATCGCCGAATACCTGGGCGTCGGAGCGAGATTCGCCGAGCACGTGGACCTCGGCGGGGCCAGTGCCGCGGCCATGGTGTGGCGGGCGGCCGCCGCCATCGAGCTTGGCATCTGCGAGGCGGTGCTGTGCGCGCTGCCCGCCCGTTACATCACTCCCATGTCCAAGAAGAAGCCCAAAACCTACGGCGACGCCCTGTACTTCGGCTCATCGAGCAACCAATACGGCTCCCCGCAGGCGGAATTCGAGATCCCGTACGGCAACCTCGGCCAGAACGGCCCGTACGGCCAGGTCGCCCAGCGCTACGCGGCCGTCTACGGCTACGACGAGCGGGCGATGGCCAAGATCGTCGTCGATCAGCGGGTGAACGCCAACCACACGGAGGGCGCGATCTGGAAGGACAAGCCGCTCACCGTGGACGACGTCCTCGCCAGCCCGGTGATCGCCGACCCGCTGCACATGCTCGAGATCGTGATGCCCTGCGTCGGGGGCGCCGCCGTCGTCGTCGCGAACGCCGACCTGGCGCGGCGGTCTCGCAATCGTCCGGTGTGGATCAAGGGATTCGGCGAGCACGTGCCGTTCAAAACTCCGACCTACGCCAAGGATCTCCTGCACACCCCGATCGCGGAGGCCGCGGACACCGCCTTCGCGATGACCGAGCTGACCCGCAATGACATGGACATGGTGTCGATCTACGACTGCTACACCATCACCGTGCTGCTGTCGCTGGAGGACGCGGGGTTCTGCGAGAAGGGCAAGGGCATGGAGTTCGTCGCCAACCACGACCTGACCTTCCGCGGCGACTTCCCGCTCAACACCGCCGGCGGCCAACTCGGTTTCGGCCAGGCCGGATTGGCGGGCGGCATGCACCATGTGTGTGACGCCACCCGCCAGATCATGGGGCGCGCCGGCGCGGCTCAGGTCGCCGATTGCAACCGCGCCTTCGTCTCCGGCAACGGTGGCATCCTGTCCGAGCAGACGACGCTCATCCTGCAGGGAGACTGACGATGACATTCGAGCGGCCGATGCCCGTCAAAACACCGACCACCGCGCCGTTTTGGGATGCGCTGGCCGAGCACCGCATCGTCATCCAGTATTCGCCGTCGTCGCAGAGCTACGTGTTCTATCCGCGGGTGCGTGCCCCGCACACCCTGGCCGACGACCTGGAATGGCGCGAGATATCCGGGATGGGAAAGCTGTACTCGTTCACGGTGGCCCGCCGCCCCGTCGGCCCGCACTTCGCCGACGCGGTTCCGCAGCTGCTGGCCATCGTCGAATGGGACGAGGGGCCAAGGTTTTCCACCGAGATGGTCAACGTCGACCCGGCGGACCTGAGGGTCGGGATGCGGGTGCGCCCGGTGTTCTGCGACTATCCCGAGCACGACGTCACCATGCTGCGTTACGAGCCGGCCGAGTAACAGCCGCGTCACATCCGACACAATGGCATGTGCGGGCAACGATGTTCGATCTGCCCGCCTCGCAGCGACAACCGGCCTTCGAGACAGCCGCGTTCACGGATTGTCGCTGCGAGGCGGGCACTTCGACATGTGCCGGAAATCGGTGACGTATGTGCCGGATGTGACCGGGCGGCAACGAGTCACTTCAGTTGCTCGGTCGGTACCCCGTAGCGGTCCTGATAGGCGCGCACCCGGTCGCGGACCTCGGCGGCGTCCAGGGCGGTGTCCGACCACGTGTATCGGCCGCCCCGGCCGTCGCCGGGGTGGGCGGCCAGGAAGTCGCGCATCCGCTGGGCCGCCTCGGGTTTCAGCTCGCGGCCCAGCTTTTGGTAGATGTCCTTGATCGTTGTCAACGGGTCGTTCATGAAATCGGTGAACAGCACGTCCACCACGCGGCCGGGCGGCACCGCGCCGCTGTCGCGCAGGGCCATCCCGCGCTCGAGGCCGACGACCACTTCTTCGTAGGACTGGGCCGCGCACTCGGCGATGTCGGATTCGTCGCTGCCCATCCGCCGCAGGTGGTGGGTCAGCGCGGCGATCGACGAGATGACGTTGAGCGGATCGCGGTGGGTCTGCACGATCAGCGCGTCCGGATATTCGGCGAGCAGGGTGTCGAGGTGCCACAGGTGCGCCGGCGATTTCAGGAGCCACTGACCGGGGACGCCGGACTGTAAGTGCTGCAAGAAGATTCGGTGGAAGCGGTAGGCGCCGGCGTGGTCGGCCTCGTACAGCAGCCAGCGGTAGTAGCTCGGCAGCCGGTATTGCACCGAGAAGATCATGCTGGTGAACTCGCTGGCCGTGATGCGGACGCACTCCTGCCCGACGAGCGCCCCCATCGGGTGAAATGCCAAGAATCCCGGGATGATCTGCTCGGAGAGTTCGATGCTGGCCTGCGTCTGGGCGATCCGCGGGTCGTCGTGATAGGTCTCGGGCTGCGGGACCGGGCAGGGCGCATCCACCTCCCACGTCAGCGGCGCCCTCAGGTCGGGGTCCTGGGCGAGCAGGTCATAGAGGATCGTGGTGCCGCTGCGCGGCTGGCCCACGATGAAGATCGGCGCCGTGATCGGCTTGCCGCCAACCTCCGGATGTTGTTTGCGCCAGTCGATTACGCCGAGCCGGTTCTTCAGGGCGCGCATGACGTCGAGGTAGGCGATCTCCACGCCGATCGCCGACAAACGCGCCTCGTGGACAAGCCCGTCGGTCAGCCGCTGCAGCCCGGCCTGCCACCCGTCGTCGCCGAAGTCGTCACTCCCGGCCTCCTCGCAGGCGGTGGCGATCAGCCGCTCCGGGGCGAATCGCTCCTGTAGCGTCATGCCCGGACCTTTCCCTCGTGGACCGACACCGAGACGTCGGGCGGGCTTGGGTTGTCCAGCCAGCGCACGACCACGAACCCGCGGTGCCGGCCGCCGGTGTCGAGCCAGTGGCCGATGCCGAAGTCCTCCGCCGAGATGGCGATCCGCACCCGCCCGTCCGCGTCGGGCCGCACCGCGCGACTTGTCACCGAGCTGTGCCGGCGGCGCGGCTCCAGGCACTCGTGCCACAGGCTTTCCAGCGTCACGTTCCAGTAGCGGGTGTCGGGCGGCTCGATGTCGAGAACCAGCGCCTGCCCGGGATCGAGCCGGAATGTCCCCATCATGTACAGGTTGTCCGGCGTGGTGTCGGCGGCACCCAGGTCGGCGGCCTCGGCGGTCAACAGCGTGTTGGGCGTCTCCAGGAGTTCGGGCTTGATGGTGCGGTGCAGCGTGACCAGCTTCATCAGCGACCACGCCATCGCCGTGAACTGGTCGGCGAGTTCGTCGTCGGTCAACGGCGCGACGGGGTCGGGGTCCAGGGCGTCGATGCGCATGGTGGCCAACGTCTCGGAGGCGGGATCGCCGATGTACTCACGGACGACGACCGAGGACGCGTCCTCGGGACTCTTCACCCATTGTGCGCCGGCGAGATCGGCGGGTTCTTCCGAAGACAGCACCAGCGCGAACTCGTCGCCGCATAGCGTCAGGCCGGTATCGCTGACGTAGTTGGCCATCCGCCGTGGGGTCAGGCCGGTGCCGGCCAGGATCTGAAACCCGAGATAGGCGCTGGTGCCCCGGGTGCCGGTGATCCGGTAGCTCCGATCACCGCGGATCATCGCCAGGTAGTAGTTGCCGTCGGGGTTGGGCCCGCCGACCATCCTTGTCGCAGAACACATATCGAAGAACGCGGGCCGGTCGGGGTCGGCCTCGACGGACAGTTGCGAACACAGCGACGAGACGCGGGCGATGACGCGCAGCCCCTCGAGGAGTTCCCGTTCAGATTCGGCGTCCTCGGTCACGATCTTGGTGACGTCGGCCAGCATCTGCTGGAAGAAGTGCCACGCGGCGCGCGTCTTCGGGGCGACCTCAGCGGCCGGTCCCGACATCATTTGAGACATAGTCTTATGCTTAGACTATGTCTCATCCGTTGGCAAGCAGTTGTCGTGGAGACCGTGAGCGAATGCCGCTCGCCGAACGCAGGCGTACGGCGACGCGTCAGCGCATCGCCGAGGCGGCGGCGGAGCTGGTTGGGAGCGTCGGTCTGGCGGGGGCGACCGTGGACCGGATCGCGGACACAGCGGCCATCGGGCGGGCGACCTTCTTCCGCTACTTCAGCTCGAAGGAAGACGCCGTCGCAGAGGGCATGAACGCCCATTGGCTGAACCGGATCACCAACGCGCTGGCCGCCCAGCCGGCGGGCCTGACGGCCAGCGAGGCCGTCGTCGGCGCCTTCCATGAACTCGCGCTCGGCTTCACTGAAATCGAGGACCAGGTCCGTGAATTAGCCACCCTGACAAGGTCATCCGACACGCTGGATGCCTGGACACTACGCATTTATGTTCGGTACGAGGCTGCAATCGCCGAACTCGTCGCGCCGCGGATAAGCCGATTGGCCCCCCAGGATCCCAGGCCTCGGCTGATCGGTGCGCTGGCCATGGCCGCCGTGCGTATCGCCCTGGACGATTGGCTTAGCCATGGTGGATCGCTACCCGACCGGGTACGTGATGGGCTGGCCGCGATCGCGATCGGGTGATCACGGCGTGGCCACCGAGTGTGGGCCCTACGTACGTGATGCGGCTCGGATTCGTACATAGCGCCCACGCTCGGCGGGCTACATCTGCTTGCCGGATTCCCGTACGAGATGACGGCCGCCGCGTTGTGCGGACTAATAGTCCTTCGTTTGCCGGCCGGGCTGGGCGGCGCGTCGGCGATTGCAGTTGCTGAATAATTGCGACACCGACGCGCAATTGGCGTTCGGCCGCGGCACGCCGCGCCGTTGACTCTGTGACAGGAATCATTGTCTACTAGTCGCTATATCGGCAGAGGAGTGCGGCATGAACAAGGACGACCTGATCCTGATCAGCGTGGACGACCACATCGCCGAGCCGGCCGACATGTTCGACGCGCACGTCCCCGCGAAATATAGGGACCTGGCGCCCCGGGTGGTCCTCGAACCCGACGGCGTCCAGCAGTGGTACTACGGCGAGGTTCGCGGACGCAACATGGGCCTGAACGCCGTCGCCGGAAAGCCCCGCGAGATGTACAACATCGACGCCTCGCGCTACGACGAGATGCGGCCGGGCTGCTTCAACGTCGACGAGCGTGTCCGGGACATGAACGCCGGCGGCCAGCTGGCGGGCCTGAACTTCCCCAATTTCACCGGCTTCTCGGGCCAGGTGCTCAACCAGGGCCCCGACCGTGACGTGAACCTGGTGATGATCAAGGCGTACAACGACTGGCACGTCGACGAGTGGTGTGCGGCCTACCCGGGCCGGTTCATCCCGTGCGGCATCCTGCCGCTCTTCGACGTCGCCGAGGCCGCCAAGGAGGTCAAGCGGCTGGCCGACAAGGGCTGCCACGCGGTGACATTCTCGGAGAACCCGGAAGCCTTGCAAATGCCCAGCATTCACACCAGATACTGGTATCCGCTGTTCGAGGCCGTCTGCGAGAACAAGACGGTGCTGTGCACCCATGTCGGCTCGGCGTCTCGCTCTCCGCAGGTGTCGACGGACGCACCGCCCAGCGTGCAGATGACGGCGTCGTCGATGATGAGCATGTTCACCTTCACCGAACTGATCTGGGCCGAATTCTGGGCCGACTTCCCGCAGCTGAAGTTCTCGCTCACTGAGGGTGATGTCGGCTGGATTCCCTACTTCCTCTGGCGCGCCGAGCACGTCTACAACCGCCACTCGGGCTGGACGCTGGCGAAATTTCCACCTGGCTATGCCGGACCCAGCGATGTGTTCAATCGCCACTTCTACACCTGCTTCATCAGCGACAAGGTCGGCGTGCACAACATGGACTGGTTCAACGAGGACATGCTGTGCTGGGAGTCCGACTTCCCGCATTCCGACAGCAACTGGCCGTTCGCGCCGGAGGACGTCATCGAGACCATGGGGCACCTGGACGATTCCGTCATCAACAAGATCACACACGAAAACGCCATGGCCGCATACTCGTTCGACCCTTTCCGGTACATCCCCAAGGAGCACGCCCGCGTCGGCTATCTGCGCTCGCAGGCCAGCGACGTCGACGTGGTCACACACGTCGGCCGCCCGGCCGGCCAGCGCGACCTCGACGCGTGGACCCGGATGACGCAGGCCGGTCTGCAGGCCCTGGCGCAGGGGCAGCCGCCGCCGACGGTCGAGATAACGGGCATCGCCGGGCGCGCCACCAGCCTGGGCAACTGAGTGGCCGCCCGGGCACCGTTCGCCGACTGGCGGGTGCTGGAGTTGTCCAACGGCATCGCGGTGTCCTACTGCGGCAAGATGTTCGTCGATGCCGGCGCCGATGTCGTGAAAATCGAGTCACCGCAGGGCGATTCGATGCGGAGCTGGTCGGCCGGCGGGCCCGCTGGCGCGCTGTTCGGCTACCTGGCCGCCGGCAAGAAGTCGGTGAACGACCGTGGGCGGGCGGCGGCGCTGCTGGCCGGCGCCGACATCGTGCTCACCGACCTGACCGACGGCTGGACCCTCGACGACATCACCGCGCACACCGGACCGTCGGCGGTGATCGTGGCGGTGACGCCGTTCGGCACCACCGGGCCCTACGTCGAACAACAGTTGTTGGCCAACGAGTTCATCCTGCAGGCGCTGTGCGGCTCGATCGACGGCCGCGGCTGGCCGGGCGACGAACCGGTACAGGCGGGCGGGCGGCTCGGTGAGTGGCTGGCCGGCTCGTTCGCCGCGCCCGTCGCCGCCGCGACAGCCCGTCGCGCCGCCCGGGGAGGAGCCGGGGAGGTCATCGACGTCTCGACCTACGAGGCGATGGCGATCGCGATGGGCGGGCTGTCCGCCATGTCGGCCAGCGTGCTGGGCGCGGATTCCCTTCAGCAGCAACGCAGCCTGGAATTGCCGTCGATCGTTCCCACGGCCGACGGCATGGTCGGCTTCTGCACCATCACCGCGCAACAGTTCCAGGACTTTCTGGTGATGATCGATCGTGCCGACCTCCTCGACGACGCCGAGCTCGCGTCGTTCGTCGGGCGGGTCGAGCGCCGCGACGAGTTCCTCGGCATGGTCACGCAGTGGACGGAAACCCGCACCACGCAAGAGATCATCGACCTCGCGGTGGCCTTCCGCATCCCGGTGGCCCCCATCGGCACCCCGGCCACGCTGCAGAGGGTCGACCACTTCGTCGAACGCGGCGTCTTCGTCGAATCGGGACCCGGCGGCGTGCAGCCGCGGGTGCCGTATCGGAGCGACGCGATGGCGACCACGCCGCCCGGACGGCCCCCGCTGCTGGGCGCGGACAACGGTGGTGTCCACTGGCCGCCGCGGCCCCACCGCCCGCCAGCCGCTGACGCGGACGCACTCCCGTTGTCCGACATACGGATAACCGACTTCACCGCGTTCTGGGCGGGACCGGTCGCCACCCAATTCCTGGGCTGCCTCGGCGCCGACGTGATCAAGCTCGAGGGGGTCCGCCGGCCCGACGGCATGCGGCTGTCCGCCGGCCGCCCACCCGACTGGGACCAGTGGTGGGAGTGGGGCCCGGTGTTCTTGTGCAGCAACAACAACAAGCGCGGAATCAGCGCCGAACTCAGCGTCGACGCAGGGCGCGCTATCGCCTTGGAGCTCATCGCCGCGAGCGATCTGGTGATCGAGAACTTCTCACCGCGGGTGATGGAGAATTTCGGCCTGGACTGGGATGCCGTGACCGCAGCCAATCCGTGCGCGATCATGGTGCGGATGCCCGCGTTTGGCCTCGACGGCCCGTGGCGCGATCGCGTGGGTTTCGCCCAGACGATGGAGCAGGCGACCGGAATGGCGTGGGTGACCGGACACGCCGACGGCCCGCCGGTGATCCCGCGTGGGGTATGCGACCCGATGGCGGGGCTGCATGCCGCGTTCGCCGCGGTTGCGGCGCTCGTGGTTCGCGACCGGGACGGGACCGGCATGCTTGTCGAGTCGACGATGGTCGAGGCTGCGCTGAACGTGGCGGCCGAGGTGGTGGTCGAGTACTCGCGCAACGGGATCGAGTTGCGCCGCAACGGAAACAGGGGCCCGGGCGCGACACCCCAGGGCGTGTACCCGTGCCGTGGCGACGACGAATGGGTCGCGCTCGCCGCCCTGGGAGACGCCGCTCGCACGTCGTTGGCGGCGCTCATCGAGCGACCCGACCTCGGCCCCGACAGCGCCGCCTGGCGCGAAGGGGCCGACGAAATCGACAAGCTCATTTCCGGCTGGACCGCCCGGCGTTCGGCGACCGACGCGGTGACGGCGCTGCGCGCCGGCGGGCTGGCGGCGGCGCGCGTCACGCCGGCCGCCGAGCTGCTGAGCGACCCGCAACTGCTCGCCCGAGGCTTCTGGGAAGAGATCGACCACCCCGTCGCGGGTTCGTTCCTGTGCACCGGCATGCCCTTCGCCTTCGTCGGGAAGCCACGACGCTGGCTTCGGCAGGTGCCCCCGTTGTATGGCCAGCACACCGACGAAGTGCTGACGGGAATTCTTGGGCGCAGTCAACGGGATCTGGTGGAGCTGCGCGCCTCGGGGGCCACCAGCGCACGGCCGGCGGGCCTGTGACGTGGCGGTCACGCTGTGCGTCCCGCCGCGCGACGGCGAGCCCTGCGCCCCGGTCCGGTTCCTGGTGCGCCAGGACTCCGTGGTGATGGAGTTGACCGCCCGCCATCGGATCACCGGTGTCGAGTGGGACGAGAGCGAACGGGCGGTGGCGATGGTCGTCGAGATCACCGATCCGCAATCGGCACGACCGATCGACGTCCGGATCAACGTGGTCGAAACCGGTGCCGCACCCCGCGGCGCGCGGACCACGACGATCGGCACCATCGAACGCGACGGGCACGAATACGACGTCGTCGGAACCTACCTGGGAGTTGTCGCGGATGAAAACTAGCCCGGCGAAGCGGACCGCGGCGATCGTCGGAGTGCACAACACCCGGCAGGGCCGCCGACTGGACGGCGAAACGTCACGAAGCCTGGCGCTCAAGGCCATTCACGGGGCGCTCACCGACGCCGGCCTGAGCCTCGAGGACGTCGACGGGATCAGCGCGGGCCCGCTGTCCACCGCGTTGATCTACGACCTGCGCCTCGGACCGGCCTGGCAGGGACTGGCGTTCGGGGTCGGCATGATCACCGAGGCCGCGGCCGCGATCGAGCACGGCATGGCCGACGTCGTCGTCCTGGTCGCCGCGCAAGCCGGTGAATACCGCGACCACCAGGCCACTGCTCCGTGGACCCGGCCCGAGAACGAATTCGTCGCGCCCTGGGGGATGTTCACGACCGCCGAGTTCGCGCTGATCGCCCGGCGCCACATGCACGTCTACGGCACCACCCGCGAACAACTGTCGATGGTCGCGGCGACCATTCGCAACAACGGGTCGCGAAACCCCGAAGCCGTTTACTACCAACGGGGTCCGTTCGCGCCGGAGGACATCACCGCGTCGCGGCCGATCGCCGACCCGTTTCATCTCCTCGATTGCGCCACCACCTCCGAGGGCGGCTGCGCCCTCGTCGTGGCCAACATCGACCAGATGGACATCGCCGGCCAACCGATCTACGCGTTGGGCAGCGGCGCGGACTTTCACGGCCCGTCGTATCAGCACCCGCCCGCGTGGGACCTCGCCGGCCGGCGCGGCGATCACGGCCACTACGTCAATGGCGTCGTGGGCAGGCGCGCGGCCGAGCGGGCGTTCGCCCACGCAGGCCTGCGTCCCGACGACGTCGACGTGCTGGAGCTCTACGATCCGTTCTCCTTCGAAATCATCCGCCAGCTAGAGGCTTTCAACTTCTGCGGCGACGGCGAGGGCGGACCGTTCGTCGCCGACGGCCACATCGCGATCGACGGCAGCCACCCGGTCACCACCGACGGGGGAACCATGTCCTTCAGCCACGCCGGCTCCAATCCGCAGATGATGCAGCGGGCCGTCCGGGCCGTTCAGCAACTGCGCGGCCAGGCCGGTGACCTCCAGGTGCCCAACGCGCACATCGCGTTCTGCAGCAACGGGGGTGCGGGAGCCCTGTTCACCACCGTGCTGATCCTGGGAGACGAGCCGTTATGACATCCGAACCGTTGCGGCCACAGACCGGGCCGGTGCCCCACGCCAGCAGCGAACTCAGCGTCCCCTTCTGGCAGGGCTGTGCGGCGGGGGAGTTGCGTTACCAGCACTGCGAAGCGTGTGGCCTGTCGAACTTTCCGCCGACCGAGCATTGCCGCCAATGCCTTTCGGCCGAACTACGGTGGGAGTGCAGCGGCGGGCTCGGCGAGATCTACAGCTGGACGGTGGTGCATCGCCCGGTCACCGCCGAATTCGAGCCTCCCTATGCGCCGGCGATCGTCACGCTGGACGAGGGCTACCAGATGCTGACCAACGTCGTCGGGGTGGACCCGGGCGACCTGGCGATCGGCATGCGCGTCCGGGTGCAATTCCACGCCGTCGGCGCCGACGTCACCCTGCCGTACTTCACCGGACTGCAATGAGTCCCGCCCGCACCAGCAACGGCCTTCCGGCGACGGCCTACCTGGTGCTAGGCGTGTTGGCCGCCAACGACGAGCAACTCACCGCCGGTGAGATCAAGATGCGCGCCGAACTTTCGGTCGGCCACTTCTACTGGTCGCCGTCGGTGAGCCACGTGCGGCGCGAGCTGAACCGCTTGCTAGAGCGGGGCATGGTCAGCGAGATCGGCGCCCAATCCGGCAAGCGGGCGATCACGTTGTACGAGACCACCGATTCGGGCCTGGATGCGCTGCGCCGGTGGGTCCAGCACTTCCCGGCGGAGGATCGGGTGGTCATCAAACACCCCGTCATCCTCAAGACCTGGCTTGCGCGCGGCGAAAATCCGGAACACCTGGTCGACACGCTGGACCGCCATCTCGAGGCAACCCGCGCCCGGCTGGACGAGGCGCTGTGGTCGCGGCAGCGCTCTCGCGACCTCGGCCTGGCCGATGACCCGGACCAGCGTTGCTCATTCGCGGTGCTCGACTACGCGATTCGCGGTTTGTATGCGGAGATCTCGAACATCACGCAGCTGCGCGACGAGATCGCCGGCGGCACAAGCCGAGATCCGGTCAAACGGGTGCGACGGGCGAAGGGGCAGATCCGCCGTCGGGCACCCCGGAACCCGCGTTAGACGTGGCCTGCCGGTAGGCGGTGCCGCGCCCGTCACGCTCCCAAACGATTTCGCCCTGGCCGGCGGACGCGCCTTCGGCGATCAGCTGGCGTTTGAGCACCTTGTGGGTGGCGGTGCTGGGCAGGTCGGCGGCGATGCGCACGTATCGCGGCCAGGCCTTCGGGGACAGGTCGGGTTGCGCGTAGAGGAAGGCTTCGAACGCATCGGGGTCGAGCTCGGCGCCGTCGTTGAGGACGATCGCGGCCATCACCTGATCTCCCACCCGTTCGTCCGGGACGGCGTACACCGCAGCGCGATTGATGGCGCTGTGCCGCAACAGGATCCGCTCGATGGGAGCCGCGGCCAGGTTCTCGCCGTCGACGCGCATCCAGTCGGCGGTGCGCCCGGCCAGGTAGATCCAGCCGTCGGCGTCGCGGTAGGCCAGGTCCCCCGACCAGTACATGCCGTGGCGCATGCGTTCGGCGTTGGCCTCGGGGTCGTTGTAGTAGCCGGTGAAGAACCCCGAGCCCGCGGTGTTGACCAACTCGCCCACCGCCTCGTCGGCGTTGGCCAGCGCCCCGTTGGCATCGAAGCGTGCGACGGCGCATTCGGTGACGGTCTCGCTGTTGTAGATCGCGACCCCGTCGACGCCGCGGCCGATTGACCCCTTCGGCGTGCCGGGTTCGCGGATCACGATGACCGCGTTCTCCGTGGAGCCGAAGCCGTCCTCGACCTGAACGCCGAATCGGCGGGCGAACTCCTCGATGTCCTTGTCGTTGGCCTCGTTGCCGAACGCCACCCGCAGTGGGTTGTCGGCGTCGTCGTCGCGTTCGGGGGTGGCGAGGATGTAGGCCAGGGGCTTGCCGACGTAGTTCATGTACGTGGCCCCGTAGCGGCGGATGTCGTCGAGGAAGTTGCTCGCCGAGAACTTCGCCGGGACGATCGCGGCGCCGGAGGCCACCGCGGGCGCCCATCCGGCGACGACCGCGTTGGAGTGAAACAGCGGCATGGACACGTAGCAGGTGTCCCGCTCGGTCAGGCCGAATCGCCCCATCAGGCTGAGGCCGGCGACCACCGCCATCAGGTGGGACACCTGGACCGCCTTGGGATTACCGCTGGTTCCCGACGTGAAGATCATCATGAACGCGTCCGTCGCGGTGACCTCGCGGTGGGGGACCAATTCGCCTGCGCCCCCCAGGAATTCGGCCCACTGCGGGGTCGAGGTGTCCAGGATTTGCGTTCCTCCGAGGTCCAGACCGTCGAGCAGCGGCCGATGCTCGGGATCGGTGACCACGAACTGGCAGTCGGCCCGCCGGATGTCGGCGGCCAGAGCCTCGCCGCGCCGCGTCGTGTTCACTCCGCACAGCACGTAGCCGCCGAGCCCGGCCGCCGCCATCTGGGCCAACATCTCCGGCGTGTTTCCCAGCAGGGCGCCGACGTGCATCGGTCGACGCGGGTCGGCGGCGGCGATCAGGGCCGCGGCCCGCACCGTCGCCTCGGTGAGGTATTGATCCCAAGTCCATTGCAAATGGCCGTGTTTGATGGCGACAGCAGGGTCGGTCAGGCGCTTACGCAGTAGCGCCTGAATCGTGTCGTCGGCCATCGCAGCGGTCCACCTTCGGTTACGAGACGAGACGGTCCGTCTTATCTTAGCGGCGGTCCCCCGCCCTGCGTTCTAGCCGCCCACCATCATCAGTCCGCCGTCGACGGCCAGCAGTTGCCCGGTGATGAAGCCCGAGCCGGTGCCGGCCAGGAACACGAGCATGGGCCCGACGTCTCGCGCGGGATCTCCGAGTTTCCCGCCGATCGGGATCATCAGCTGCATCTGCTGATCGATGAGGGTGCTCGCTTCGGGACCGAGGAAATCCCGGAAACGGTCGGAGCCCGGTGTCTGCACTGCCGGAGCCAACGCGTTGACGGTGACGTTGTCGGCGCCCCAGGCTTTCGCGGCCGATCGTGTCCAGGCCTGCACCGCGCCCTTCGTTGCGGCGTAGACCGCCGAGATCGCGCTGCCCTGCACGGCTTCGGACGACCCGAAGTTGATGATCCTGCCGCCCTTGGGGTTCTGCTCTTTCATCACCGAGTAGGCGGCCTGATTGGTCAGGATGGTGGCCTTCACGTTGGTGTCCAACAGGAACGAGATGTCGTCGGCGCCGATGTAGCCCGGAATTCCGGCCTGCCACAGACCCGCGGCGTTCACCAGGACGTCGAGCCCGCCGAGGTGGTCCGCGGCCTGCCGCACCATCGCCGTAACGGCGTCGCCGTCGCGCGCGTCGCACTGCAGCCATGTGTTCGCCAGCTCATCCGGCGGCGGGGTTTTGTGGTAGGTGCCGACCACCTCGGCGCCCGCGTCGGTGAGGACTCCGATGGCGGCCGCGCCGATACCGGTGGCTCCGCCGGTTACCAGGATCCGCCTGCCTTGCAGCACCTTTTGCATGCCGCGAGCGTAGCGCCCGCCAAGCGGCGTCCCGAGCTAGGTGCGTACCGCAATCGACGAGAGCAGATCGGCGAGCCGCTCCGGCTGGTCGAGCATCGAGAACGTGCGCGCCCTCTCGATGACCTCGAGGCGGGCGTTGGGGATGGTCGCGGCCAGCCGTTCGCCGTCGGCGAGCTCGAAGAACACGTCGTCGGCCGACCAGGCGATGAGCGTGGGCTTGTCGAACTCGTGCAGTCGCGCGGCGACGCCGGTGGTGACCTCGGTGCGCATCGAGAGGCTGAATTGGCGCAGGTCTTGGGCGATCGCCGGGTTGGACAGCCCCGGACGCACCCATGCCTCGGTGAGTTCGTCGATGTTGGTGTATGCGAGGCCGTCGAAGGCGCGCTTGCGCGCGGCCGGCGCGCGCATGGCCTGGGCGACGGTCTTGAACATCGTTTTGGATTTGGCCGCCAGGATCACCGGCTTGAGGATCGGCGGTGGAAAGTGTTCGAACGCATCGCAACTGGTGAGCACCAGCGCCCCCAGCCGCTCGGGATGGTGCACCGCGACGAGTTGGGTGACGACCCCGCCGGTGTCATTGCCGACCAACACCACGTCGTCGAGATCGAGGGCGGCAAGCACCTCGGCGACCATGCCGGCGACACCGTAAATGGTGCGGTCGGCGCCCGGCCGCAGGGGCTGCGGGTGCGCGCCCAGGGGCCAGGTGGGGGCGATGCAGCGCAGCCCGCGATCGGCGAGGCGGACGCTGACCTGACGCCACAGTTGGCTGCCCATCATGTACCCGTGCACGAAGACGACGGGCCTGCCGTTCTCGGGTCCGGTTGCTTCGTAGTGGATGGTCCCGGCACTAATGTCGATCGTCGACATGGCTGACTCCTATATCGAAAGGTACACTTACAAACAGGCTGTCTGTTCGTAAGTTACCAACAGGCTGTATGGAAATCAAGAGACGAACCCAGGAAGAGCGCTCCGCGGCGACCCGCGACGCGCTGATCTCGGCCGCCCGCCGCCTGTGGGGTCTGCGCGGTTACGCGGAGGTCGGGACGCCGGAGATCGCCACGGCCGCCGGCGTCACCCGCGGCGCGATGTACCACCAATTCGCCGACAAGGCAACGCTTTTCGCCGAGGTGGTCGAGGCCGTCGAGCAGGACGTGATGGCCCGGATGGGCACGATCGTGGCCGGGTCGGGGGCGACGACGCCCGCGGACGCGATCCGGGCCGCGGTCGACGCGTGGCTCGACGTTTCCGGCGATCCCGAGGTACGCCAGCTGATCCTGCTCGACGCGCCCAGCGTGCTCGGGTGGCCGGCCTTCCGCGACGTCGCGCAGCGCTACAGCCTGGGCATGACCGAACAGCTGCTCACCGAGGCCGTCAAGGCCGGGCAGCTCGCCGAGCAACCGATGCGGCCGTTGGCCCACATCCTGATCGGCGCGCTCGACGAGGCGGCCATGGTCATCGCCACCGCCGACGACCCAAAGCGCGCCCGCCGGGAGACGGGGGAGGTGCTGCACCGGCTGATCGACGCGATGTTGGACGAATGACGTTCGGCGCGTAGAGAATCAACGGCCGGGGCTGCCGTCGGGTCCGGCGGTGCCTCGGGCGCGGGCCGCGGCCTGGGTGCGGTTGTCGACACCGAGCTTGGTGAGGATGGCGGCGACGTGGTGCCCGACGGTCTTGGGGCTGATGGACAGTTTGGTCGCCACCTCGGCGTCGCTGTGCCCGGCGGCGATAAGAGTGAGGACCTCGCGTTGCCGTCGGGTCAGCCCGTCCGGGTCGGAAACCGTGCCCACGCCCTTGCCGCGACGAGCATCACCACGCAGCGTTGTCAGGCGCTGCTGGGCACGGCGGGCCGCCGCTCGTGCGCCGAGGCCGCGGAACGTGGCCAGCGCCGATTCCGCCGCGGGGATGTCGCCGCCGAGCCGGGCGATGGCCGCGTCGTAGGGGCAGCCGCGGCGTTCCCAGGCCGCCGCGGCGCCGCGCCAGTCACCGCCGATCTCCAGCTGGAACGGGGTGACTGGGCCGTCGCCGGCGATGGGCTCCGGCGGGCCACCGGGAAGTTGAGCCCACCGGCGCAGCTGCCAGATCAGCCAGGGATTGTGGTCCGCGCCCATCTTGGCCAGTGAACGTTGCGCGACGCTGCGAGCCAGGTCGTCGTCGCCGGCCAGCCAGGCGGCTTCGGCGCGTGCGGCCCACATCGGGAAGAACCGCTGTTGCTCTATCTCGTAGTCGGATTCCAAGTCGTCGAGCAGCGAGGCGACCGGTTGTTCGCCCCGGCGGGCGTTTATCAGCGCCAGGGTGATGCGCGGCGAGATCCAATTCACCAGCGTCAGCCCGGGGCGCGTCAGCAGATCCTCGGCGCGCGCAATAGTGCGATCCCACTGGCCGCGATGCAAGCCCGCCAACATGTCGGCGCCGTCGGCGATTCCCTCGAAGAGGTAGATGCCGCGGTCGCGGCAGTAGGCGACGGTGTCGGCGATGTAGCGATCCGCCCGATCGGGGTCGTAGTGCATCGCCGCGATGTAGCCGTTCACCGCCCCGAAGAAGGCGGCGGTCTCGCCGCGGGCGTCGGCGTCCTTCGCTTGGTGCCAGACCGCTTCCAGTTCGTCCCAGCCAGTGTCCGTGCGCACGACATTGGCCAACGCGGTGTAGCCGCGCGCGCGGACCACCGCCGCGTCGTCGCCGAGTTGGGTGCCGACGGTGATCGCCCGAGCCGCGTAGTCGGCGCACGCCGGGTCGAAATTCCACAGGCCCTGCTCGGCCATGTTGACCAACGACCAGGCCAGCTGCGGACACGGGTCGGCGTCCTCCAACAGGCGCAGGGAGGCGCGTGCCGCGTCGGCGGATTCGCTGACCCGACCCAGCCCCCACAAGCCGTGCGACAGCCAGCGCAAGTCGTCGCCCTCGCCCAGCCGGTCGCCCATCGCCTGGCGCAGCGCGATCGCCTCGCGCCAGGACGACACGGCGGCCTCGCCGCGCCCGCAGAGGTAGCACGCCACCGCGTGTTGCTCGAGCCACTGGACCCTCTGCTCGGCCGGTTCGGTGTCGGCGCGCCGCAGCGCGAGCGCGAACAGGTCGGCGGCCTGCCTTGGCGCCCCGAGGGCCGCGGCGCGCTCGGCCCCGGCCACGCCGTAGCGGATCACGGCTTCGGCGGCGTCGACCTGATCGGCGTGAAAAGCCAACGCTGCGAACGTGTTCGGGTCGATCGGCGGTTCGGCAAGGGCGTCCAGTGCGCGGGCGTGCAGGGCCTTGCGCTCATGGGCGGGGATTTGGTCGATGGTCGCGCGCCGGGCCAGCTCGTGCCGAAACCCGATCGCGTCCCACTCCGTGTGCAGCACCCCGGCGTCGAGGCATTCGGCCAGCCCCGCACTGCCGGCCGGGCATGCCTTGTCCAGCACCGCCGGGTGCACCCGTGGGCCGCAGACGGCCACCGCGTGCGCGGTCTCGCGCGCCGCGGGCGACAACCGCCCCAGGCGGCCCCAGACGGCCTCGGTCACTGTGCGCGGCAACGCATTTCGCTGCAGCGCTTGCGCCCCGGCCGCCAGCACTTCCGTGGCGTAGAACGGGTTTCCGCCGGTGAGTTCGTACAGTTGGTCCGCGTTGACACCACTGCCGGCGGAGAGCACCGCAACCGCTCCCCGGCTCAGCGGCTCCAATCCGACGCGGCTGACCCCCGCGCACGTCGCAATGTCCCCGAGCGCGACCGAAAGCGGGTGCTGCCGGTCAAGCTGGTCGTCGCGATAGGACACCACCAGCAGCAGCGGTAGCGAGTCGATGCGCCGCGCCAGGAATCGCATGAGATCGAGGGTCGCCCCGTCGGCCCAATGGGCGTCCTCGATCAGCCAGACCCAGCGGTGTCCGTCGCGCAACACCGTCAGCAGCCGCCGGTACAGCGCGCCGGTGTCACCCGATTCGATCGCGTCATCTAAAGCCCGGGCCGCCGTGGGACCCACCCCGCCCAGCGCGTCCAGTAGCGGGCCCAGCGGCCGTGGCGCGGCCAGCGGGTCGCACCAGCCGCGCAGCACCCGCATCTCCTCGAGGCCCGCGGAGAAGCGGGTGATCACCGCGGTCTTGCCCACGCCGGCTTCACCGCGCAGCAATACCGCGTGGCCCTTGCCCTTTCGCACGGCGCGGGCCAGTGCGACCAGCTTCGCGAGGACGGCCTCACGCTCCAGCAAGCGCTCCACGTGACAAGTAAACCGGCGAGCGTCGAGTTATCGCACCGAAAACGCGTCGATCGCCCAAACGAGTCGACGCTGGACAGATGGTCAGCGATGGCTCTGGGCGAAGAACTGCCAGATGGTGTCGGTGGCGTTGAGCGCCGTCGACGGTTCGGGGATGCCGGCGAGTTCCGCGAGCGGGCTCGGCTGGCCGCCGGGCCATTGATGGCCGGCGCCGGCCACCGAGATCAACTCGACGGTGCGCCCGTCGGGGCATCCGGCCGTCTGCGTGGTCACGCTGCCGGCGGTGGTCGAGGTCGGGGGTCCGCACCCGTCGATGGACCGCCAGGTGGCGTTGACCGACTCCACCGAGGGGCCGTCGACGCGTGGATTCCCGTTGATGGCGAAAGCCTTTCCGGGTCCGCCGTTGTAGGGCACCCGGTCGTCGGCGGTGCCGTGAATCTGCAGCACCGATGTCGGTCGCGCTTGGGAGCAGTCGGTGAGCAACGTTCCGGCGACGGGGGCGATCGCGGCGAAGGTGTCGCTCTGGCAGCCCAGCCGCAGCGCCATCATGGCCCCGTTCGACATGCCGGTGGCGTAGACGCGCGCGCGATCGACGGGGATCTCCTGTTCGATGACCCCCACCATCGCGGTGAGGAAACCTACGTCATCCGTATTCGCGCGCTGCGGTTCACCGCAGCAGGTCCCGGCATTCCAGGCGCGGTTGAGCCCGTCGGGATAGGCGACCAGGAAATGCCCGGTGTCCGCCTCGGCGTCCCAGTTGTAGGACCGCTCGGCCTGCGCGCCGTTGCCGAAGCCGCCGTGCAGCATCACCACCAGGGGCGCCGCGTCGGGCAACCCCTGCGGTCGGTACAGGTGAAAGGTCCTGCTGACGCCGCCGGAATCGATGGATTGCGTGGACTGCCCGACCGGAATCGGTTGGGCGCCGGGCGTTCCCAACGCATGACCGCCGCCCACGCACCCGCCGAGCACCACGACCAAAATCGAAGCGAGACAGACACCGAACCCCCGTGCGCACAGCGATCGCATGAACCAATCGTGGCAGCCGGCCAGCATTTTGACAAGTTACTTGTCAAAATCTGCTCAGATGGCACACTCTTCCCATGCGACGTGTTGCGGACGGCCACTGGAAGCCCACCGTCCCGGCGCTGGTGAACCTGGTGGCCGCCTCGGGCGCGCCCCGCTTGCGGGCCGCGTTCGCCGCTGCCGGCCTCGACGGCATCCGGCCGGCGCAGGCGGTTGCGCTGGTGCCGCTGGCGGGCGGCGGCCTGCACGCGTCGGATCTGGCCGACCGGCTCAACGTGAGTCGCCAGGCGGTGGCCCAGGGGATCGCCGGCCTGGAGCGGCACGGCTATGTCACCCGAGTGGCCGATCCCGAAGACGCCCGGGCCAGGATCATCGAGCTGACGCCGCGCGGTCGCCAGGCGCTGCGCGTGATGCGTTCCAACGCAGTTGCTTTGGAGAAGCGGTGGGAACAGCTGCTGGGCCCCGAGCGGCTGGGTGAATTGCGCGACACCCTGCAGACGTTGCTCGCCAGCGAGGCCGACGCGGTGCGCGATTGACACGGCGTAAGTTCGACGCAAGACAATGACAGGAGTCCGCCGTGCCCATCTTCATGGTCGAGCGCAACTTTGCCGAGGACATGGAACCGAGCTTGGAGGTCGCCGACGGCATCAACCGGATCAACGACCTCGAGGGCGTTCGCTGGATGTACTCGTTCCTGTCGGCGGACAAGCGCAAGACCTACTGCCTTTACGAGGCGCCCTCACCCGAGGCCATCAGGACGGCGGCCGCGAGGGCTGGCCTGCCCGCCGACGTGATCGTCGAGGTCCGCGACCGCGTCATGCCCGACGGCAAGCTCTCCGAGATCTGAGGGTCGTCACCCGAGCAGCTCGTGGTCGGCGGCGTACATTGCCGCCTGGGTGCGGTTCGCGGCGCCCGTTTTGATCAGGATGTTGCGCACGTGGTTGGCGGCCGTGTTGGTGCTGATGTAGAGGCGTTCGCCGATCGCCCGGTTGCTCAGGCCCTCCGCGAGCAGCCGCAACACCTCCACCTCCCGGTCCGTCAAGCCGTCCGGGCCCGTCACCAGCACCGCGTCCACCAGCTCGACGACGCGGTTCTGACCGATCGACGTGGCGATCGCGCGTGCCTCGTCGGCAAGGCGCCGGGCTTCCTCCGTGCGCCCGCGTGACGCCGCGAACAACGCGTGCCGGGCCAGCGTCTCGGCGATGTGAACCACCGAGCCCATCCGACGGTCCATCTCGAGCGCCGCGGCGAAATGCCGCTCGGCCGCCTCGATGTCGCCGTCGAGTGCCGCGATCCGGGCGAGGTAACGGTCGGCGCTGCCGAACAACGCGACGAACTGGCCGGCGACCAGGTTCTTGCCGGCATAGCGCCCGATGTACGGACGCAGCGAATGCAGAGCCTCGCGGTTGCCTAGCTCCAGCGCCGCCTCGACCATGAACGCCAGCTCCATCGGCCACTGCGCCTCGTCGGTGCGATCGCCCAGTTTGCGGTTGAGCAGATGGTTGAGGGCTCGGGTCATGCCCGCTTCGCAGTTCAGCTCGGTATACAGCGCAAGCAGGCCGGGCACCCAACGTCCCGCGAATGTCTCGCTGCCGTCGATGAACCCAGCGAATCGCTTCAGGTCCGACGTTTCCCGGCGGATCATGAACATCTGAACGCCGTTGGAACCCGCGGTATCGTCCGCGTCGAACAAATCGCCTGCGCGCAAAGCGATGTCGGCCCACCGTTCGGCGCCGGTGAAGTCGCCGCGAAGATATGCCAGCGCCTGCTCGACGCACGCACCGACGAACCCGAACACCGGTTGCCCGATGGCTTTTCCCGCGCGGCGCATGTCCGCGGTCGACGCGGCCAGGTCGTCGGGCCGGCCGGCCAGGTAACTGACCATGGCGCGAAAGTGCGAGGACGCCCCGAGCACCTCGTAGTCGCGGCGCTCCAGCGCCATGCGGGATACTTCGGCCGATCGCTCCGCCTGGGCTTCGCACAGCTCCGGGGTGAGCCCATGCCACAGGCTCGTCTTGAGCGTGTGCATCAGCACCGCCTGATCACCGGTGGCCCGCGCGCGGTCGATGGCGTGGTTACCCACCTCGCGCGCTCGCGCCGCCTCCCCGGCGAACGCCAGCGCGCGCCCAAAGCTGCCGAGCGCCTGCAGGTAGCGCAGGTCGTCGGTCTCCAGCCCGCAGGATTCCAGCGCCGACGCGAGCAGGTCGGCGGCCGTCGAATCCGACTGTCCGCGACGCCAATTCGCTTCCTCGTAGCCGACAGCCGCCCCCAGCCGGATGAGCGGATCGTCCATCGCGCTCAGGCGTTCATAAATCGCTCGCGACCGCGCGAAATCGCCGGCGCGCACGTGGTTGGCGGCCGCATCGAGGTCCAGCCGCGCCCGGTCGGTGCGGCTCAGCTCGGGCAGCGACGCCGCCCGCTCGAACCACCTCGCGGCGTCCTCGTAGGCCAGGCTTTGTTCGGCCATCCGGGCCGCCTGGTGGGCGTACCGCAGCGCCTGCTCGTGGTAGCCGAGCACGTGGGCCCGTAGGTAGTGGTTTGCCAACCGGGGGATGAGCGACGGGTCCGCCCGGCCCTCGAGCGCTTCGGCCGCCCGTGCGTGCATGATCCGCAGCCGTGACGCCGCCATTCCGCCGACCACGGCCTCGCGGGTGAGCGCGTGCACGAACGAGAACTCGCCGTCGGAGTCGCGAACCGGCCGGATCAGGCCGACGCCCTCGGCCGAATCGACCGCCGCCAGCGTCGCGGCGAGATCGGTTTCGCTGGCGGCGATCAGGGCGGGCAGGTCGAATGTCTCGCCGAGCACCGCCGCCTGTTCGATGACGGCCCGGACGCCGGCGCCCAACCCGCTGAGCCGGCGGGCAATGGCGTCCCCGATCGACGCCGGCACGGTCTGCTGCACACCGAGCGTGGCCAGCCCACCCCGGGCTTCAAGGTCGCCGACCAGCTCGGTCAGGAAGAACGGATTGCCACCGGTCTTGTCGCGCAGCAAGGCGGCGGCCTTGCGCGCCGACGCGGGAGCCAACTGCTGGGTCCGCCTGACGAACTCGGCGATCGCCTCGGTGTCCAGCCCAGCGAGATCCAGGCGCCGCACCCCGTCGAAGCGGTGCAGCTCGGCCAACCGGGTGGTGAGCTCGTCGGAACGGTCCGGTTCGGTCGATCGGAAGGTGGCGACCACCAGCATCTGGACGTCGGCGCAGCCGATCACCACGCGCTCGAGCATCACGAGGGTGGGCAGCTGCGCCCAATGCAGGTCATCGAGGATCAACGCGATCGGACGGTCGGCGGCCAGGCGGCGCAGGAAACCCGTCAGGGCGTCGAAAAGTGCCTGCCTGGGCGCCCCGACCTCATCCGCCGGGCCGATGTCGGGCAAATGCCGATCCACCTGGGAGGACAGCCGGCGCAGTTGCGCTCCGGCGTCGGCCAGGGTATCGGCCAGCGAACCTGGCGGGGCCGCGAGCAGCAGCCGGTCCAGCGCCTCGGCGAACGGTGCGTACGGCACGTCCGCGTCGGCCGTCGAGCTCCCGACAAGCACCGGGACGCCGTGGTCGGCCAGCGTTCCGGCCACCTCGGCCGCCAGGCGGGTCTTGCCCGCTCCGGGCTCGCCGCCGATGAAAACCGCCTGGCGGGTGCCGCCTTGGACGCGTTCCCACGCCTGCTCGAACGCGGCGAGCTCCGCCGCGCGGCCGACGAGCGGGCCGCGCCGGCGCGCCAGCAATTCCGCCGGAAGGGGTGGTGGCACCCACTGGGCCATGGAATCAAGGTAACCGCGCCGATTTGGCCGGTCGATAGTCAGATCTGACTATCGTTGGAGGCCTGGCAAATGCTTCGTTGTGGTCATGACGCGCGGCCTCGCGGCCTCGTAGCGTCGCGGCATCAAACCTGCGAGGCAACCAGAGGAGGTGCGGGCGATGAGCGTGACAACCGCAACCGACGAACTACGCGGCCGGTTCGGGGCACAGGTGATCCTGCCCCACGACGCCGCATACGACGAGGCCCGTGCGCTGCACAACGCGATGATCGACAAGCGGCCCGCGGTGATCGTGCGCTGCGGAACCACCGGCGACATCGTCGGCGCCCTCGAGTTCGCCAGGGCGTCGCACCTGGAGGTCGCCGTCCGCGGGGGCGGCCACAACGGACCCGGCTTCGGTTGCGTCGAGGGCGGCCTCGTCATCGACCTGTCGCCGATGAACCGCGTCCACGTGGACCCCGATCGGCGGACCGCCCGCGTCCAGGGCGGGGCGACGTGGGCGCAGGTGGACGCCGCGACCTACGCGCACGGCCTCGCGACGCCGTCGGGCATCATCTCGAGCACCGGCGTCGGTGGGCTGACCCTGGGTGGCGGCCACGGCTACCTGACCCGCAAGTACGGCCTGACCATCGACAACCTGCTGGAGGCCGAGGTCGTGCTGGCCGACGGCCGGGTGGTGACGGCGTCCGAATCCGAGCACCCCGACCTGTTCTGGGCGCTGCGCGGTGGCGGCGGAAACTTCGGCGTGGTCAGCTCGTTCACGTTCCGCCTGCACCGGGAGCACACCGTGCTGTGCGGCCCGACGGCGTGGCCCGCATCGGCCACCGCCGACATCCTCAGCTGGTACCGGGACTTCCTGCCCGCCCAGGACGAGGACCTCTACGGCTTCTTCGCGACCATGACCGTCCCGCCGGCGCCGCCGTTCCCCGAGGCGTTCCACCTGCAGAAGGCGTGCGCGGTGATCTGGTGCTACACCGGCGATCCCGCCGGGGCCGACGAGGCGTTCGCGCCGGTCCGCCAGATGCGGCCGGCCTTCGAGGGCCTCATGGCGGCGCCCTATCCCGCGCTGAACTCCACCTTCGATGCGCTGTATCCCAAAGGGCTGCAGTGGTATTGGCGCGGCGACTTCATCCGCACGATCCCCGACGCCGCCGTCGCGGCCCACGCCCGCTTCACCGAAGAGCTGCCGACGATGCACTCCACGATGCACCTCTATCCGATCGACGGTGCGGTGCACCGGGTCGGTCAGACCGACACCCCCTGGGCCTACCGGGACGTGAACTTCTCTCAGGTCATCGCGGGCGTCGACCCCGATCCGGCCAACGCCGAGGCGTTGAAGCGCTGGACGAAGGACTACTGGGAAGCCATCCACCCGTACTCGGCCGGCGGCGCCTACGTCAACTTCATGATGGACGAGGGCCAGGACCGGGTCCGCGCCACCTACGGCCCGAATTACCAGCGGCTCAGCGAGATCAAGGCCGTATACGATCCGGCCAACGTGTTCCACATCAACCAGAACATCCTGCCGGCCGGGTCGCTTGGCACCGCTTAGGCGTCGGAACGGCGAAACAGGCACCGGCGGGGGTCGGCGTCCATAATCATCGGGTGATGGAAGATCCCCATATCTACCGCCGCCTCGCGCTGCTCGAACAGCAGGTGCGCCTGCTCTCGGATCGGCTCGGGGTTCCGTGCCCGACGTTCGGCAGCGACGTGGGCGCGACATCGGGTGTGCTGGAGAACGGTGTGCCCTCGGAAGTCGTCGCCCTCGCCCGCTCCGGGAACGCCATTGCCGCGATCAAGCTGTACCGCGAGCTGACCGGCGCGGGGTTGCGCGAGGCGAAGGACATCGTCGACAACCTGTAGGTCGGCTACTGCCGGCGAAAAGCACCGTTCATCCGCCGCTTGAAGGCGCGATCGAAACGCCGGTAGCCGCGGCGCAAGTCGTGGCCCGGCCAGTCGTCCCCTGCAAGTTCGACGGGCAGCAGCGGGTCGAGCTGAAGATGGCGCACCACCGCGATCGACAGCGCGAACTCGTAGGTGAAGCTTTCGGTCGAATCGTCACGCGGGTCGGCGTCGAGCGTGGCATCCATGGCCTCGATGAGCGCCCGCGCGTTGTCGGCCCATTCGTTTAGGGAGAACAGCGCTCGCACGTGCGCGGTTGTGATGCCGGTGACGGCGCCGTGAAAGCGGGTGCACTGTTGGTCCAGGACGGCCGTGAGCGCCGGAAACCGTTGCGGATCAAGGTTGTCCGGGCGGATCCAGACGCCCTCCCGCAGCTCGGCCAGGTGCAGGGCCGTCGCGGCCTTTCTCAAGTCCAGGCGATCGGTCGCCGATCTGCGCTCCAGCGCGACGATCGCGAGTTCCCACGTTCCGTCCCAACGGTGGGGGGCCGTGTCGTCGATCCGGGCCGCCTCGTCGACGCGCTGGCGGCGCTCCGACAGCCGGCCCGCGAGCGCGTAACTGCCGTCGTCGGCCGTCAGTTCACCCGCGGACACCATCCGCCACAGGCAGGTGCGGGCCGCGCCGGGGCTGATGCCGAATAGCGACGCAACGGCCACCAGTTCCGCCACCGTGAGGCGGCCCCGGTCGGACCCCAGCAGCGCGGACGCCAGCACGGAACGGGCGCTCAGCGGCCGGCGGTCGATCAGGTCGCTCGCTCGCGACCGGGGGAGTGCGGGCACGGCTGTCAACGGTATCACTGAATCATTGACGCGTGACGTTCATAGTGTGATACTGGCACGCATGAGCTTGCCGACCAAGTCGGTGCTCGCCGACGATGTGGAGATCGTCCGGCGCGTCCTCGCCCATATCGACGCCGGTACCACCGACGAGGGTGACGCCTGGCGCGAGCCGGTCGAAAACTATTTGAACCCAAGTCGATTCGCCGAGGAACTCCGGTTGCTGCGCGCGATGCCGAGCGTCTTCGTTCCCTCGGCGGCGATCCCCAACCCGGGCGACCACGTCGAACGGACCGCCTTCGGCGTCCCCCTGTTCGCCGTCCGGGGGCGCGACCGCCGGGCGCGGGTGTTCCGCAACGCGTGCCGGCATCGCGGTTTCGCGCTTGTCGAGGAGGCCGGCTGCTCGCACGCCCTGGTGTGTCGCTACCACGGCTGGACTTACCGCCTGGACGGTTCGCTCTCACACGTGCCCAACGCCGAGGCGTTCCCCGGCCTGGACCCGTCGACCCGCGGGTTGGTCGAGGTCGAGAGCCGTGAGGTGCACGGGCTTATCGTGATCGGTTCGCTTGAACCGTCGGGCCTCGACGACGCCGAGTTGATGGCCGCGCTGACCGAGGGGAGCCCGTGGCGCGACAAATTGCTGCCCGCGCAGCGGCTCGTGCATGTGGACTCGACTGTGCGGGCGATGAACTGGAAGGTGCTCGTCGAACAATTCCTGGAGGGCTATCACCTGCGCTCAACGCACCGTGACACCTTCTACCCGGTCCAATACGACGACCTCAATGTCGTGGAGACGTTCGGCCCCAACAGCCGACTCACCTTCCCGTACCGCAATATCGAGCGGCTCCGGGACCGCCCGGAGTCGACCTGGAACGTCGACGCGCGGATCACCTACGTCTATCAGTTGTTCCCGAACGTCATGGTGGCGACATTTCCCGACGTGGTTTCCGTGGTCGTGATCGACCCGGTGGACGTCGATCGCACCACGGTGAGCACATATTCGATGGTGAAACCCGAAGTCGCCGAGCGGGCGCCTCTTGACCCTTCCAAACGATTGGTGGGCGCGGGCAGCCTCATCGAGCAGGGTCTCGCCGAGGACAACGAGATGTCCGAGGGCGTCCAGCGCGGGTTACGTTCGGGCGCCAACGAATTCGTCGAGTTCGGCCGGCACGAGAGCGCGATCGGGCACTTTCACGCCACGCTCGACGAGCGCCTTGCCGCCATGGCCCGCTAGGAGTCGAACGGCGCCATCCGCACGGCCAACGGCAGTCCACAACGAACCAGAAGCCCGAAGCGCCCCCGCGGCACCGCGGCCGCCTCCGCGCGCGCCATGCCGATCAGCTCGCTCTTGAAATCGCCTCGCGGATAACGCCGCAACACCGCCTCGACGTTGCGGGGAGCGACGTCCCATATCCGCAATCCGGCGCCGTCGACCATCGCGCCCCATTGCAGATAGCAGCCGATCGCGCCGTCCGTGTCGACCTTGACGCCCGGCGTCGTGTGCACGCAGATGCCATCCGCGAGCAATTGCGCGCGTTCGTCGTTCAGCCCGGCGGCGGTGGCGCACGAGAGCAGCCGCTCGACGCTGCCGAGCGTGAAATCGCGGTCGGGCGTTGGATTCACGATGCCGTAGTCGTGCAGGAGCGCGCCGCAATAGAAGAGCTCGTTGTCCAACTCGCGCCCGTCGAGACTCGCAAGCGCCCGACCGAACAACCATGTCCGGTAGGAGTGCCCCTGAAGGCCCGGCGGCAATTCCGCGCACGCCTGCTCGGCCTCGCGCGCGAACCGGGTATCGGGGATCGGGAAGGCGGCCACATCGACGCGCTCCGCCGCGGCCGGGAGCCGGCCCAGCGCGAGCTTGGCCCGGCCCACCGCGTTCTGCCACTGACCGACCGCGATTGCGACGAAAAGCCGGCGCCGCTCGGCGGGCGACAGCCGACCACCGGTGCGACGGACCCAGGCAAGGCCGCCAAGCCGCTGCGGATCCGGCCCCTGCACTGCTACGGCGTTTTGAGGAAGACGTCGTTGAGGGTGACCGTGCGCAGGTCTCGGTCGCGGATGATGTCGACGAGTTGCGGATAGACGTGCGTGACCGGCGGGTGGTTGAGGTGGCCGATCACGATGGACTGCGGGGTGAAGTACTCGTCGGCCATCTTCACGATGTAGTCCTCGTGGATCAGCGTCGAATCCGACAGCGACCCCGACCACAAGGTCGGCACGGTGTAGCCGAGGTCGGCGGCCACCGCGTCTACGGCGGCGTTGCGCTTCGCGTACGGCGGCCGCCAGTACGGTTTTGCGCCGATGCCGTAGGTCTTCTTCAAGAATTGGTCGTTGCGGGTGAGCTGCTGGGCGATCTGGTCCTTGGGCAGCGTGGTCAGGTCCGGGTGCGACCACGTGTGATTGCCAAGTTGGATCTGCCCGGAGTCGACCAGCGGCCGGAGCAGGTCCAGGTTCTCGGTCCAGGAGTCGTAAACCCCGTTGACGAAGAACGTCAGCCGGATACCGGTGTCCTTGGCGAACTGTGTGTAGGCGCGCACCACTTCGCTGTTGACGCCGTCATCGACGGTCAGCGCGAGCAGATCGCCCTCGCCGGGGATCTTGGTCAGCGCGCCGCCGCCCGGCAGCGGGATGCGGGCGCTCGCCGGCGGGGGTGGCAACAGGGCCGACGGGGCAGTCGGGCCGGAAGTCGCGACGTTCGCTGGCGGCGCCTGGGCGAACGTCCGGGGTTGCGGGTCGACCACCAGGCGAGCCGCGCCCACGCCGGCCACGGTCGCCGCCGCCAGGGCCCCAAGGAAACGGCGCCGGCTCAGCTCCGGCGCGGAGCCGCCGCCGATACTCGGGACGGCGAACGTCACGCGCCTCTCGGGTCTTTTGCGGTGGGATGTCGGCACACGCGACCCGGTACCCCGGGTACCTGTGTTGCCAAACTCCGCCGCCACAGCAGCGAACGGTACCAGTGCCGGTTTCAATACGCCGGGTTCGTTACAGGAGGTTCAGCTGTGAATTGGGGCTCGAAAAGGTAACGGTCTTGCATAGCTGGCGTCAATGCGGCGCGCCGCCGCCGCGCCGCGGCAGCTCGACGGGATCCGTGCCGGGAGTTCCCAGCGCCCCGGCCAGCCAGGGCAACGACGCGGCGAACGCCTGGGCGGCAAACGGCCAGTCGTGCCTGCCGGGCTGGGTGACCACCGCGCAGCTGATCCCGTTGGTGGTCGCGACGTCGCACAGCGCGTTGGCGGCGGCGTCCTGGCCTTCGGGGTTGGCGGCCGGGTCGGCGCTGGGACCGGCGATGGCGGAGTTGGCTTCCTCGGCGACGGCGTGCGGACCGGGCGAGGAGGGAACGTCGAACCACCCCGACAGCCCGGTGTAGTGGCCGTGTCGGGTCATGACAGTGGTGGGATCAAAGGCGGCCCAGGCGGCGCCGTCGCCGCCGAACAATCGGGCGATCGTCTGGTCCTTCGTCCCGATGCTGGGGCTGCGGTCGCCGGCGATGTCGACGAACGCGCTGAACAGCTCCGGATGCATGACCGCCAAATCGACCGCGCAGGTGCCGCCCATCGACCATCCGGCGACGCCCCAGTTGGCTCGGTCGCCGCTCACCCCGAAATTCGAGACGACGAAGGGCACCACGTCCTTCGTCAGGTGATCGGCGGCGTTGCCGCGGGTGCCGTTCACGCATTCGGTGTCGTTGTCGAACGTGCCGGTGGGATCGACGAACACCAGCACCGGGGCGAAGCCGTGATGCTGGGCCGCGAAGTCGTCGATGGCGGTGAATGCGCCGCCGGGGCGTAGCCAGTCGGCGGGGGTGTTGAACGCCGAGCTGATCATCATCACCGCCGGCAGCCGGGGCGGCGGATTGCTGTTGAACCAGGCCGGGGGCAGATAGACCAGTTCCTGGCGGTGCGGGAAGTGCGACGCGTCGGCGCTGGTCGTCACGGGCACCACGACGCCCTTGGCGGGCTTGGTCCCCTCGAGCTGCATTGCGGTGACCCTGAGCCGATCGATTTGATCGGGCAGGGGCTGCGAGGTCAGCTGGTCCCAGGCCGCCGACACGGTGGGGAAGTAGCCGACCCAGCCGTTCAACGCGAGGGCCGCGCACAGCGCGCACAGCGGCACCGAAACCACCGCCAGGCCGCGTCGCCACCAGCGGGCGCCCGGCCAGCCGAGAGCCAGTACCGCGACCGCGAGCCCGCTCGTCGCGATCCACAGCCACAGCGTCACCGGGGCCGGGTCCCCGGCCACACCGATCGACGTGATGTACCAATACGACAGCGCGGTGGCCAGGCCCGCGACGCCCAGCGCCACCGGAAGCGCCCAGCCGCGCCAACGGCGCCTCGTCACGCCGATCGCGCCGACGACGACCAGCAGCGCGAGCGCTTGCACCGCCACCGGCAGCCAGCCATGCAGCAAGGACAGCTGTTCGACGAATGGGGGCAACGGCGGTGACCTTCGCTAAATCAAATCTGGTTGCGAATAACCCACCGGCCAAGGCTTGAAGAACGCGGTAGGCCAGAACAACTATCCCACAGGATCCGTGCGCATCGTGCCCGCGAAGGTGCGCAGTCGCAGGCTGTTGCCGACGACGAACGCGCTGGAGAACGCCATCGCGGCGCCCGCCAGCATCGGATTGAGCAGGCCGAGTGCCGCCAGCGGGATCGCGGCGACGTTGTAGCCGAAGGCCCAGAACAGGTTCGCCTTGATGGTGCGCAGGGTCCGCCGGGACAGCCGGATCGCGTCCACCGCGGCGCACAGATCGCCGCGCACCAGGGTCAGATCCGCGGCTTCGATCGCCACGTCGGTGCCCGTCCCCATGGCGAGCCCCAGATCGGCGCGTGTCAGGGCCGCGGCGTCGTTGACGCCGTCGCCGACCATGGCGACCACCCGGCCCTCGGATTGCAGCCGTTCGACGGCGGCCACCTTGCCGGCGGGCGTCACCCCGGCGACGACGTGCGCGATGCCGACCTGCTCCGCGACGCGCCGGGCGACCGTCTCGTCGTCGCCGGTCAGCAGCACGGGCGTGAGTCCCAGGGCCTTGAAGTGCCGGACCGCCTCGGCGCTGGTGGGCCGGACGGAATCGGCGACCACCAGGATGCCGCGCGCGCGGCCGTCCCACCCGATGGCGACGGCGATTTTGCCTTCGGCCGCGGCGCGGGCTTTGGCTCCCGACAGTTCCGCGTCGAGCCGTTGGGCCCGGTCGACCAGCAGGTCTTCCCGCCCGACGACGACGGCATGGCCGTCCACCATCGCGTGCACGCCTTGCCCGCCCACCGCCACGAAATCCCGGGCCGCGGGCAGGGCGCCGAGTTCCGCCCTGGCGGCGGTGGCGATCGCCTGCGCGACGGGATGTTCCGAGGCGTCCTCCACGGCCCCGGCATAGCGCAGCAGCGTTTCGCGGTCCGTTTGCGGCCCGGCAATCACGTCGACCAGGGTCATCCTGCCGGTGGTGACGGTGCCGGTCTTGTCGAGCACGATCGTGTCGACCTTGCGCGTCGACTCCAACACCTCGGGTCCCCTGATCAGCACGCCGAGCTGGGCCGCGCGGCCGGCGCCGACCAGCAGGGCGGTCGGCGTCGCCAACCCGAGCGCGCACGGGCAGGCGATGATCAGCACCGCGAGCGCCGCGGTCACCGCGTCGGTGACGGAAGCGCCCCCAGCCAGCCACGTCGCGAGGGTAACCATCGCGACGACGATGACGGCCGGGACGAACGCGCCGGAGACACGGTCGGCGAGCCGTTGCACCCGGGCCTTGCCCGATTGCACCGCTTCGACGAGCCTGGCCATTTGCGCCAGCTGGGTGTCATCGCCCACGCGGGTGGCTCGCACGACCAGGCGCCCCCCGGCGTTGACGGTGGCGCCGGTGACGGCGCCGCCCTCGCCTACCTCGACGGGGATCGACTCACCGGTGAGCATCGAGGCATCGACGGCGGAGGAGCCCGAGACGACGATTCCGTCGGTGGCGATCTTTTCGCCCGGGCGCACCACGAACACGTCGCCCACCGCCAGCTGGTTGACGGGCAGCCGGGTCTCCGACCCGTCCCGCAGCACGGCGACGTCCTTGGCGCCGAGCTCGACCAGGGCCCGCAGCGCCGCTCCCGCGCGCCGCTTGGCGCGCTTCTCGAAGTAGCGTCCGGCCAGGACGAACATCGTGACGCCCGCGGCAACTTCGAGGTAGACGTGTCCCGTCCCGAGGAGCAAGGCGTACAGCGAGCCCAGGAAGGCCGAGAGCGTCCCGACCGAAACCAGTGTGTCCATCGTGGCGGCGCGGTGCTTGAGGCTGGCCCACGCGCCCGCGTGAAACGGGCGGCCCGCCCACCCGACGACCGGGGCCGCGAGGGCCAGCGACACCCATTGCCAGCCGCGGAACTGCATGGCGGGCAGCATCGCCAGCGCGATCACGGGGACGGCGAGCACGATCGCGCCGAGCAGGCGGGTGCGCAGCGCCGCCAGCTCGTCGTCGTCCGCAGGAGCGGGCGTCTCGGCGGCGGGTCCCGGTTGCGGGAGCGCGGCGGTGAAGCCGGCACTTTCGACCTCCGCGATCAGCTCCCGCGGGTCGTATCCGAGGGGGAGACTGACGGCGGCCTTCTCGGTGGCGTAGTTGACCTGGGCGCTGACGCCGTCCAGCCTGTTCAGTTTCTTTTCGATGCGCGCCGCGCACGAGGCGCAGCTCATGCCCCCGATGTCCAGCTCGACGGTGTTGGCCGTGTTAGCGTCCGCCGTCACGCGACCAGGACCGCCCGATAGCCGGCCTCGTCGACCGCTTGCAGCACCGCGCTCGCGTCGACCGGAAGGGTGCTCCGCACGACGAGCCTGCCCGTGCCGGCGTCGACGTCCACGCCGTCCACACCGGGGATCCGGCCCACCTCGTCCTTCACGGCGGCCTCGCAGTGCCCGCAGCTCATCCCGCTCACCTGATACTCGCGCGTGGTCACGACGCTCCTTTCCCTACGCCCCTGCGGAATAGGCATCACCGATACACGGTATGAGGCCGAACGATTGTGCCTGGTCGGCGGGGCGTGGGAGTGCGCGGACCGGGGGCGGAATGCGATCAGACGTAGCCCACGCCGATGTCGACCGACACCTGACTGGCGGTGACCAACCTGGACTGGTCCGAGACCAGCCACGCGACCGCGTCGGAAATGTCTTCGGGCTGGGCGATGCCGTCGGGCAGCAGCGGTTTGTGCATGCCCCGCAGGTGTGGGTAGCTGTCGGCGGCCGATCGAAGCGCGTCGCGCATCCGGCCGGTGCCCATCGGGGTGGCGACCGCTCCCGGGTTCAAACTGTTGACCCGGATGTTGTAGCGGCCGAGTTCGGCGGCGAAGGCGCGCGCCATCCCGACGACCGCATGTTTGCTCGCCGTGTAGTGGATCATGAACGACTGCATGTTGATGCCGGCGGCGGATCCGATGAGGATGATCGAGCCGCCGCGACCGCCGTCGATGATGTGGCGAGCGCCGGCCATCACCGTGTTCCAGGTGCCGATCACGTTGGTGTCGATGGTGTCGCGAAACGCTTGCGGGGTGATTTGGTCCCACGGCGCGGGACTGCAGATCCCCGCGTTGGCGACGATGATGTCCAGGCGGCCGAATTCCGCGACGTCCGCGTCGACGGCCGCCGTGAGCGCCTCGAGGTCACGGATGTCGACCGCCGAAGTGATGGCCCTTCGGCCGTTGGCGCTCACGAGTCGCGCCGTCTCGGCCAGATCGTCGGGTGTCGCTGAATCGTAGGGAACGCTGGGCGGCAACGGCCCGGCGATGTCGACCGCGATGATGTCGGCGCCTTCGGCACTGAGCCGCGCCGCATGCGCCCGCCCTTGTCCCCGCGCGGCGCCGGTAATCAACGCCACCCGTCCCGGAATCGACTGGCTCACCGAACGCCTCCCCGCTGAACGTCGTTGTTTGAACAACAGTGTTGTAAAGGTTCAATCCGGCGAAGCGTAGCGTCGAGTCCGCGCTGCCGGATACCCGGAAGGAGACCGTCATGACCGTCAACCTTGTCGACTCGGGTCCCCGACAGGTGAGCCGCTCGGTCGAAGTGGAGGCCCCGGCCGCCGAGCTGTATGCGATGGCCGTCGATCCGCGGCGGCACCACGAACTGGACGGATCGGGCACGGTGGGCGACAACATCAGTGTCCCCGCGGAAATGGCTGTGGGATCGAAGTTTTCCACCAAGATGAAGATGTATGGCGTGCCGTATCGCATCACCAGCAGGGTGACGGCCCTCAAACCGAACGAGCTGATCGAATGGCGCCACCCCGTGGGACACCGCTGGCGCTGGGAGTTCGAACCGCTGTCACCGACGAGGACGCGGGTCACCGAGACGTTCGACTACCGGGAGGCCGGCGCGATCAAGAACGCGCTGAAGTACTACGAGCTGATGGGTTTCCGCAAAGCCAACGCCGAAGGCATCGAGGCGACGCTGGCCAAACTGCGCGACCGTTACGCGGGACGGTAAATTTCCGGGTCCGAGCGTTTGGGTCAGTGAACCCAAACGTGTCGCCGACCGTGGTCTTTCGGGAACGATTGCCCGCCCACCGACCCGCTCGGCGAAAGGATCCCTCTCGATGATCGACCACGCCCCGTCGCCCGCCCTCACGCCGGATCGGGTGGCCGAGTTGCTGACCCGCGCGGGACAGCTGATCAGCCGTTACGGGCTGGTGATCGTCCTGGCCTGGATCGGGTTCGGCAAGTACGTGAAGATGGAATCCCGGGTGCTCATCGAGCACAACCCGCTGATGAGCTGGATCTATCACGTGGCCTCGGTGACCACGGTGGCACGTGGGCTGGGGACGATGGAAATCGTTGCGGCGCTTCTCATTGCGCTGCGACCCGTGTGGCCGCGGGCATCGGTGGTCGGCAGCGCGCTTGCCGTGGTGCTATTCATGGGAACGCTGAGCTTCTTGTTCACCACGCCGGGGGTTGTCTCGACCCACGCCGCCGGCATTCCGGTGCTGTCCGCGCTGCCAGGTCAATTCCTGCTCAAGGATCTCGTTTTGATCGGCGTTGCGCTGTGGACGCTCGGCGACTCGCTCGCGGCTCGAAAAGCGTTCCCCTGA